>RFGE01000027.1 GCA_003696105.1 Deltaproteobacteria bacterium
CCCGGGCCGCGGCCCGCCGGCCGCGCGGGCCGCGGCGCGGCGGCCGCGCCTCGTCGCCCGCGCCGGGCCCGCCGCGGATTCGGGCGAGCGCGCTATCTTCGCCCGCGATGGCCGCCATCGACCGCACCGAGCTGGACGACATCCTGCGCCAGACCCTCGACGACCGCCGGCTGTCGCGCACCGAGCGGCGCGCGCTGGCCGAGGTGTTCGCCGACTACGACCTGGACGACGACGCGCGGGGGTTCGTCCGCAGCCGCGTGTTCGCGCTCGCGCGCGAGCACCTGCGCGCCGCCGGCGCGCGCGCCGTCCTCGACTGGGCCGAGGACGTCGTCAAGCTGGTCCAGGCCCGCCACGATCGCGATCCGACCATCGGCGAGGTCCACTTCAGCCCGAGCGACGAGTGCCGGCGCCGCATCGTTCGCCTGCTTGCGAGCTGCCGCGGCTCGGCCGACATCTGCGTGTTCACGATCACCGACGACTGGCTGGCCCGCGCGATCCTCGATGCGCACGCGCGCGGCGTCGCCGTACGCATCATCACCGACGACGAAAAGGTGGGCGATCCGGGCTCTGACGTCTACCGGATCGCTCGCGCCGGGGTTCCGGTGCGCTGCGACGACAGCGAGGCGCACATGCACCACAAGTTCGCGCTGTTCGATCGGCGCATCGTGCTCACCGGCAGCTACAACTGGACGCGCAGCGCCGCGAAGCACAACCGCGAGAACTTCCTGATCACCGACGATTCGCAGCTCGTCGAGCCCTACGTCCGCGCGTTCGACGCGCTGTGGCAGGACATGTCGCCCATCACCGTGCCGCCGGCATGACGGCGCGTCAGCCGAGGTTCGGCAGCAGGAATCGCTCGACCTCGGCGACCGGCAGCCGCTTGCGCGCGGCGTAGTCGGCGAGCTGATCGCGGCCGATCGTGCCGACGGCGAAGTAGCGCGCCTGCGGATGCGCGAGGTAGATCCCGCTCACCGACGCGGCGGGCAGCATGGCGTAACCGTCCGTGAGCGAGATGCCCGCCGCGGCCTCGGCGTCGAGCAGCTGCCACAGCGTCGCCTTTTCGCTGTGGTCCGGGCAGGCCGGGTAGCCGAACGCAGGCCGGATGCCGCGATAGCGCTCGGCGAGCAGGTCCTCGAGCGGCAAGTCGTCGCCGTGACCGAGGTCGGCGCGAGCGCGCTGGTGCAGCCACTCCGCGAACGCCTCGGCCAGCCGGTCGGCCAGTGCCTTGGCCATGATCGCGCCGTAGTCGTCGTGCTCGCGCTCGTAGCGCGCGACGATGGCGTCGAGTCCGATGCCCGCGGTGACGGCGAACGCGCCGATGAAGTCCTCCAGTCCCGAGTCGATCGGCGCGACGAAGTCGGCGAGCGACCGCAGCGGGCCGCCCCGATCTTGTTGCTGTCGCAACATGTGCAGCCGCGCTCGCTCCGCGGTGCGGGACGCATCGTCGTACACGACGATGTCGTCGCCATCGGCGGCAGCCGGGAAGAAGCCGGAGACGCCGCGCGCCGTCAGTTCGCCGCCGGCGACGAGCCGGTCGAGCATCGCGCGGCCGTCGTCGAACAGGTCCCGCGCGCGGGGGTCGTCGAGCACCTTCGGATAGACGCCCTTGATCTCCCACGCGTGAAAGAACGGCGTCCAGTCGATGTAGCCGACCAGCTCGGACAACTCCGGTTGCCACACGCGCGTGCCGGTCCACGCGGGGCGTGCGATGTCTTCCTGCCGCCAGTCGATCGGCGGCCGGCGGCGGCGCGCCTCGGCGAGCGGCACGATCGCGCGGCGGCGGGTCGCTCCGGCGTGGGTGGTGCGAGCGCGCTCCTGCGCGGCGCGCGTCTCGGCGATGAACGCGTCGCGCCGGTCGGACAGCAGGCTGCCGACCACGCCGACCGCGAGCGATGCATCGCGCACGTGCACCGTGACGTGGCTGTACTCGGGGGCGATCTTCACCGCGGTGTGCTTGCTGCTCGTCGTCGCCCCGCCGATGAGCAGCGGGACGGTCATCGCGCGGCGTTGCATCTCGCGGGCGACGTGCACCATTTCGTCGAGCGACGGCGTGATCAGGCCGCTGAGCCCGACGGCATCGGCGCCTTGCTCGTCGGCCGCGTCGAGGATGTCGCGCGCGGGCACCATGACGCCCAGGTCCGTGACCTCGTATCCGTTGCACCGCAAGACGACGCCGACGATGTTCTTGCCGATGTCGTGCACGTCGCCCTTGACGGTCGCGAGCACGATCTTGCCCTTGGCGGAGGTGTCGCCCGCCGCGGCCTTTTCCGCCTCCATCAGCGGTTCGAGGATCGCGACCGCCTTCTTCATGACGCGGGCGCTCTTGACCACCTGCGGCAGGAACATCTTGCCGGCGCCGAACAGCTCGCCGACGACGTTCATGCCGTCCATCAGCGGGCCTTCGATGATGTCCAGCGGCCGTTCGTAGTGGCGCAGCGCCTCGGCGATGTCCTCGTCGATGTAGGCGTCGATGCCCTTGAGCAGCGCGTGGCGCAGCCGTTCGGCCAGCGGCAGCGACCGCCACGCGTCGTCGTCGGCCGCGGCCTGCTTGCCGCCGCCCTTGTAGCGCTCGGCGATCTCGATCAGGCGTTCGGTCGCGTCCGGCCGCCGGTTGAGCAACACGTCCTCGACGCGCTCGCGCAGGTCGGCCGGGATCTGTTCGTACACCTCGAGCTGGCCGGCGTTGACGATCGCCATGTCCAGGCCGGCGGCGATCGCGTGGTACAGGAACGCCGCGTGGATCGCCTCGCGCACCCGGTCGTTGCCGCGGAACGAGAACGATACGTTGCTGATGCCGCCGGACACGTGGCACAGCGGCATGCGGCGCTTGATTTCTCGGGTGGCCTCGATGAACGCGACCGCGTAGTCGTTGTGCTCGTCCATGCCGGTCGCGACCGTGAGCACGTTCGGGTCGAAGATGATGTCCTGCGGTGGGAAGCCGACCTGCTCGGTCAGGATGCGGTAGGCGCGCTCGGCGATGCGCACCTTGTGGTCGACCGTCGTCGCCTGGCCGGTCTCGTCGAAGCCCATGACGACGACCGCCGCGCCGTAGCGGCGCGCGAGCCGCGCGCAGCGGATGAACTCGTCTTCGCCCTCCTTGAGCGAGATCGAGTTGACGATCCCCTTGCCCTGTACGCACTTGAGCCCGGCCTCGATGATCTCCCACTTCGAGCTGTCGATCATGATCGGCAGCCGCGCGATGTCGGGCTCGCTCGCGATGAGGTTGAGAAACCGCGTCATCGCGGCGACGCCGTCGAGCATGCCCTCGTCCATGCACACGTCGAGCACGTTGGCGCCGCCGGCGACCTGCTGGCGGGCGACCTCGAGCGCCTCGTCGTAGCGCTCCTCTTTGATCAGGCGGCGGAATCGCGCGGAGCCGGCGACGTTGGTGCGCTCGCCGATCAAGATCAAGTTCGACTCGGGACGGACCGTCAGCGGCTCGAGGCCGGCGAGCTGCAGGTACGGCGACCGCTCGGGCGGCCGCCGCGGCGGTTTGCCGCGCACGGCCTCGGCGATCGCGCGGATGTGGTCCGCGGTCGTGCCGCAGCAGCCGCCGACGATGTTGACCCAGCCCGCGTCGGCGAACTCGCCGATCGCGCGGGCGACCTCGTCGGGAGACTGGTCGTAGCCGCCGAACTCGTTGGGCAGGCCCGCGTTCGGGTGGCAGGACACGAACACGTCGGCGGCCGTGGCGAGTTCCTCGACGTACGGCCGCATGTCGTCGGCGCCGAGCGCGCAGTTGATGCCGACGGCGAATAGGTCGGCGTGGGCGACCGAGATCCAGAACGCCTCGGCGGTCTGCCCCGACAGCGTGCGGCCGCTGCGGTCGGTGATCGTGACGGACGCGATGATCGGCACCCGCCGAGCGCCCTCGTCGAATAGCGAGTGGATGGCGAACAGCGCCGCCTTCATGTTGAGGGTGTCGAACGAGGTCTCGCACAGCAGCAGGTCGACGCCGCCGTCGATGAGCGCGGCGGCGGCTTCTCGGTAGCTGGCGACCAACTCGTCGAACGTGACCGCGCGGAACGCCGGGTCGTTGACGTCGGGCGACATCGACGCGGTCTTGTTGGTCGGGCCGATCGATCCGGCGACCCAGCCGTGGCCGGCGGCGGCGACGGCGCGGCGGGCGCAGCGGGCGGCCGCCAGGTTCAGCGCGCGGGCGTGCGCTTCGAGGCCGTAGTCGGCCAGGGACACGGCCGTGGCCGTAAACGAGTTGGTCGTGACGATGTCGGCGCCGGCGTCCAGGTAGCCGCGATGGATCGCCTCGATGACGTGCGGCTGCGTGATCGACAGCACGTCCGTGCAGCCGGACAGCGGCCGGTCGTGGTCCGCGAACGCGTCGCCGCGGAAGGCCGCCTCGTCGAGGCCGTACGCCTGCACCGCCGTGCCCATCGCGCCGTCGAGGATGGCGATGCGCTCGGAAAGCAGGTGGCGAAGGGCGTGCTCGCCGCTCATCGGCGCCAGCTTACTACGGGCGGCCGGTCGCGGCCGCGCGCGGTTCGACCCGGCGGCCGCGCGCATCGCTTGCGCCGGCACCGCGGGCGCGCGACACTGCGCGGCCGTGACTGCGACCGCGCGAATCCTGGTGGCGTGTGCGTGCGTTGCCGCCGCGGCCTGCGACGGCGGCGGCGCGGGCGCCGGTGCCGCCGACGCCGATGTGCGTCGCGCCGACGCCGACCCCGCTCGCGCCGACGCCGACCTCTCCCAACCGGACGCCGACCCATCCCGCCCCGACGCGGCCGCCCTCCCGCCGGGGCGGGTGTTCGACCACCGCCACACGGATGTGTCCGCCATCCCGGCGGCCTGCCTCGCGCACCTCACCTCCGGCGAGTTCGTGTTCCACTACGCGCACCGCTCGCACGGCAGCCAGATCATCGTCGGCGCCGAGAGCATCGAGCAGGCGGCGCCGCAGTATGCCTTCGCGGCGTCCTACACGTCGATTCCGAGCGAGGAGGGCGTGTTCAAGATGTGGGACGGCATGCGCGACGGCAACCTCGTCACGCCCGAGCAGTACTGGGCGTCGGACGCCGGCCTCGCCGAGGTGCGGGCGATCTTGTCGGCCAACCCGTCGATTCGCTACTCGATGTGGGCCTGGTCGTTCGAAATCTCCGAACAGTCCGAGGCGGACGTGCAGCGCTACCTGGACGCGATCGACGCGCTCGAGGCCGAGTTTCCGAATGTCACGTTCATCTACATGACCGGGCCGGCGCAGGGCGAGTACATGGCGGTCAACCGGTTCCAGCGCAACGAGCAGATCCGGGCGTTCGCCGCCGACCGCGGCAAGGTGCTCTACGACTTCGGCGACCTCGACGCGTGGAGCGGCGGCGATCGCCACACGATCGACGTCGGCGGCACCGAGGTACCGATCGAGCACCCGGACTGGTCGATCGACACCCCGGGCCACAGCGAGTACGAGTACACCCACACGACGCGGGCGAGCTGCGAGAACAAGGCGCGCGCGTTCTGGGTGATGATGGCCGTGCTGGAGGGCTGCGCCGACTGACGCGCGGCGCTCCGGCGCCAGCCGGCGCCGGGCGCGGTGGACCCCACCGGCCGGTGCGGATAGGATACGCGGCGCGCATGAGCACTATTCACGATTCGATCATCGACGCGGTCGGCAACACGCCGATGGTGCGGCTTTCGCGGATCGGCCGCGACCTGCCGTGCGAGCTGCTCGCCAAGTGCGAGTTCCTCAACCCGGGGGGCTCGGTCAAAGATCGCATCGGCGTGCGGATGCTGCTCGACGCCGAGCGCGCCGGCCGCATCAAGCCGGGCGACACGCTCATCGAGCCGACGTCCGGCAACACCGGCATCGGCCTGGCGCTGGCGGCCGCGGTGCGCGGCTACCGGATGGTCATCACCATGCCGGAGAAGATGTCGCGCGAAAAACAGGTCGTGCTCGAGGCGCTCGGCGCGGAGATCATCCGCACGCCGACCGAGGCGGCGTGGGATTCGCCCGACAGTCACATCGGCGTCGCCAAGCGGCTCAAAGAGGTGATCCCGAACTCGCACATCCTCGATCAGTACTCGAACGAGTCGAACCCCAAGGCGCACGAGGAGGGGACCGGTCGCGAGATCCTCGAGCAGTGCGACGGCCAGCTCGACGCGATCGTCATGACCGCCGGAACCGGCGGGACCTTGACCGGCGTGGCGCGCGCGATCAAGGCGGCGCTGCCGGAGTGCCTGGTCGTCGGCGTCGATCCCGAGGGGTCGATTCTCGCCGGCGACGGGCCCATCTTTTCGTACAAGGTCGAGGGGATCGGCTACGACTTCATCCCCGACGTGCTCGATCGGTCGCTCGTGGATCGCTGGATCAAGAGCAACGACCGCGACTCGTTCCGCACCGCGCGCCAGCTCATTCGGCAAGAAGGCCTGCTGGTCGGCGGGTCGTCCGGTGCGGCGGTATGGGCGGCGATGCAAGTTGGCCGCGACCTCGGCAAGGGCAAGCGGGTGGTGACGATCCTGCCGGATTCGGTGCGCAACTACTTGACCAAGTTCGTCGACGACGCGTGGATGCGCCAGCACGGGTTTCTGGAGGCTGACTGGGAGGTAGGCACGATTGGCGACATCGTGCGGTCGATGCCGCCGCGCGAGGTGATCACGATCGACGTCGAGGCGAAGCTGGCCGAGGCGGTGACGGTGTTTCAGACCCACGGCATCTCGCAGCTTCCGTGCATCGACGCCGGCCGGCTCGCGGGCATCCTCACGGAGACCGACGTGCTGCAGGTGCTGGTCGACGGCAAGGCCAAGCCGGACGCGTCGATCGCCGAGGTCATGGTGCGCAACGTCGCGACCGTGCAGATGCACACCCCGGCGAGCGAGCTGTCGGCCATTTTCGACCGCGGCGAGGTCGCGATCGTCGTGGACGAGGACCGGGTGGTGCAGGCGATCCTCACCAAGATCGACCTCATCAACTTTCTCACGCGCCGCGCGGCCAAGCCGAAGTAGCGACCGCGCCGGCAGGTGCGCCGGCTACGGCGCGTCCACGCGGTGGCGCAGCAACTCGATGAGGAAGCGCCGCAGGCGCCGCTCGTGGCGTTCGCTGTCGTCGTTGGCGAACGCCACACCGACGCCGCGGCGGTCGGGATCGGCCGACACCCACGCGACGGCGCCCCGCACGCGCAGGCCGTGCTCGTCGGTGCCGGCGCCGCGCACCTCGATCTCGACGGCGGTGCCCACCGCGAAGTCGTCGGGCGGCGCGTCGAGGAACACGCCGCCGACGCCCAGGTCGCGCGCGTGCGTGCGGATCGACCGATCCCTGGAGCGCAGCTTCACGTCCAGGTCGCACGGGACGCGCAACGTCTGGCGGCGGTCGGCGCCGTCGAACTGCGCGCACACGAGCTGCATGATGCGCCGCTCGATGCGCGCGCGAAGTACGGCGTCCTCCGGCCGCCAGCCGACCGGCGTGCGCCGGCCCTCGAGGTCGTCGAGGCGATCGATGAGTTCGGGCAGCGAGAGCTGGTCGATGTCTGCGTGCATCCCCCTCCTCCTGTGGCAGCAGCCCCCCTGAATTCGAGTATCCCCGGACGCGCCCGACGCCGTCCACGGAAAACGTCGCCACGCCGCGGCGGGCCGCTGGCGATCCGCGTCGGCACAACCCCGACGCCGCCGGGGAACGCCCCGCTGCCGGCGTCTGCGGCGCCGGCAGCTACGGGGACCGCGGTCGACGCCCGACGTCGCCCGCGGCGTGACCGCACCGCGGCGGCGCGAGGACGCCGATGCGGCGAGCGCGCAGCCGCCGGCCCTCGACGGCGCCGAGCACCCACACCTTGTAGCCCGGGCCGGCGATGCGCGGGCGCGCGAGCGGACCGGTCAACGCGTGGCCGGCGACCCACAGCGCGCCGTCGCGGCGCTCGACCACGCCGACGATCGGGCGCCCCTCGCCCGCGACGTCAGCGATGACGTAGCCGCCGCCGGGCGCGTCGACGACCGCGTGCCCGACCAGGCGCGCGCGTTCGGCTGCCGGCCCGCACCCCGGCGGCGCCGCGGACAGCGCGAGCCACAGCCACCACACCATGTCGCGAGTATGCCGCCGCGGGCGCGCCGGCGCACGCGCGACCCGTTGCGCGCCGTGCCGCGGCCGGTGGGCCGGCCCACGCGCCACCTGTCGCGCGCCGTGCCGCCGCCGGCGACCTGTCGGGCCTCGGTCGCACGGGGCCGCGGGGGCGGGGCGGGCGCGACGTAACGTCGCTTACCGGCGAGTCGACAAGCCCCCGATGGCTACTCGGCTAGCCGGCGTGTTCGACGCCTCGTCGCGTGATTCCGCAAACTTGCAAACGCCCGAGGCGGTACGCAGCTTGCTGGTCGGCCGGGCGGAGCTGAC
>RFGE01000028.1 GCA_003696105.1 Deltaproteobacteria bacterium
CCCCGCGACACACACCCACGCGCGCGCCCCGCGCCCCCCGCCGCGGGCACCAGCCCCTAGTCGTAGCGCAACCCGTCGACCGGGTGCATCGCCGCCGCCCGCCGCGCCGGCACGACCGTCGCGACCGCGCTGATCGCCAGCGTCATCGCCGCGATGAACGCCACCTCGAGCGGGCGCAGGTCCACCGGCAGACGATCGATGCGGTAGACGTTCGGGTCCAGCGCGTATTCGTAGCGCGACAGCGCGAGGCACAACGCGATGCCGATCGCCAGCCCGCACGCCGTCCCGACCCCGCCGATCAGCAGCCCGATCGTCCGAAAGATCCGCGCGATCGACGACGACTGCGCCCCCATCGACTTGAGGATGGCGATCTCGCGAATCTTGTCCGTCACCATCATCGTGAGCGCCGACACCAGGTTGAACGCGGCGACCGCGATGATCAGAGTGAGGACCACGCCCATCGCCAGCTTCTGCAGGCTCAACGCCGCAAACAAGTTGCCGTTGAGTTCGCGCCAGTCCTCGACCTGATACGGCGGCCCGCCGAGCGCCGCGTCGAGCTTGTCGGCGATTTCGCGGGCCCGGTGCACGTCCTTGATCCGCAGTTCGATGCCGAGCACGACGTCGCCGTAGCCGACGAGGTCCTGCGCATCCTTGAGGGACATGTACGCGAGCCGCTGGTCATACTCGTCGAAGCCGACGTAGAAGATGCCCGCGACGCGAAACTTCTTCGTGCGCGGCGGCCTTCCGGTCGGCGTCCACCGGCGCGTGTCCACGTTCGACATCGGCGCGACGACGGTCACGACGTCTCCGTACCGCGCGTCGATCTTTTCGGCGAGATCGCGGCCGATGAGGATCGGCGGCGGCTCGCCCTCGGCCGGACGCACGCCGAGCGCCGCCTCCGATCCCTCGAGCATGTGCGACGCGACCGCATCGCCGCCGCCCGGGATGATGCCCTTGATCGCGACGCCGGCGAGCTTGCCCTTGCCGCGGGTGATGAGCATCTCGGTGTAGACGATCGGCTGCGCCGTGATCACGTCCGGGTCGATCCCCAGCGCGAGCTGGCGCTTTTGTTCGTAATCGGAAAAGTCGTTGGTCGCCTTGCGCACGAGGATGTGCGCCGTGACCCCGAGAACCTTGTCGCGAAAGCTCCGCTCGAACCCGCTGGTGACCGACATGACGACCGTCAGCGCGGCGACGCCGAGGACGACGCCGAGCGTCGCGACGGTCGTGAACACCGACAGCACGTGCAACAGCCCGAACGTCGTGGCGGCGAGACCGCCGACCGCGATCCCGACGATGGCCCAGCCGGACGGCTCGACCGCGAAGAAGTAACCGCACGCCGCCACCATGACCGCAAAGCTCACCGCGGCGCCGACCGCGGTGGCGCGCGACCGGGTGCCTCGATTGAGGTACCGCCAGCCGATTTGGTACTCGTAGCGCATGGCGTGATCGGTCAGTGGTAGCGCACGCGCGCCGCCCGCGAAAGGCCGGCCGGGACGGCCTCAGCCGGCGTCCCCGGCGGCCCCGCCGCGTCGCCGCCGGGCGCGCTCCCACACCACGAGGATCGCAACGATCGCCGCGATCGACGCGAGCGCGACGTAGGGACCGCCGATCTGCGCGGCGACCTCGGGCGGTTTGTTGTGACCGAGCACGTCCGTCGCGCGGCCGACCGCGAGCGCGAGCCGCCCCTGGACCGTCGCGCCGAATGCCGCGCCGAATCCCAGCATCAAGATCCACACGCCGAAGCGCGACACCTTGCCGACGACCCCTTTGTGCTCGATGGAGAAGTAGAAGTACACGAGCGACGCGATGAGCCCGGCCAGCATCAGCGCGAGCGAGAATGTACCGAACCAGTACGGGCCGTCGTCCGTGCCCAGCCTGGCGCGCGTTCCGGCCAACCGGCCGCCGAGCGGCCCGTCTCCCGCCGCCAGTTCGACCTGTTCGTCGGCGCTGTCGGCCAGCGCGAGCGCCTCGTCGACGCTGGTAAACGGCCGCTCGGCGCGGCGCGCGACGATCTTTTCGACGAGCCGCGTCGGCATCCCCTCCACCGCGTCGATCTCCTCCGGCGGCGCGGTGTTGATGTTGACCTTGTCGACCACGACCGGCCGCATCCCGGCGACGAGCTGCGGGCCGAAGTCGCCCTGGAGCACGCCGTTGACCTGGATACCGGCGTAAAACGCGACGACGAACGCGATCGGGAACCGCGCCAGCCATGCGTGCCGCCGGCTGACCGCCTTCGACAGCAGCAGCAGGCCGAGCAACACGGCGAACCAGTACCACCACTTGCCGTCGCCGATCTGCTGGACGAGCTTGGGCAGCACCGTGTTGTAGATCTGTTGCGTGACGACGTAGCCGATCGATACGCCGATGAACAGATGCTCGGCGAACTTGTAAACGGGGTTGTCCTTGTACAGGAACGACAGGATCGCGATCGTCAAGAAGATCGCGAGCCACCAACCGAACAGATCGGCCGGCGGCAGGTAGCCGACGGTGCTCATCGCGCCCCTCCCCGGCGCCGGCGGCGGCCCGCCCCGGCGAAGTAGATGAGATTGCCGAACACGATCGCGAAGATGACCACCATGTGGCCGGCGTTGAGCACACCGGTTCCCTTGACGCCGAGCGCCGGGCGGCCCACGAGCAGCTCGTATTCGGCGGCGCGCTTCATCCCGCCGACGAGTCCCGCGAGCTGGCCGGCGTTGAAGTACGGCGTGTAGTCCGGAAGCGACACCGCCGTACACGCGCCGGTCATCTTCACGTCGCCGCGGCCGCTGGCCTGTTGCACGTACTCCTTGATGCCCGGGTAGCCGGCCGACACCATCACGATCAAGTCGAAGTCTTCGAGCTTGTGGATGTTTGCCAGCCACGGGATCGCGTCCATCGGCGTGCCGTCGGCCGTGTGTCCGTCGTAGGTGCCGCGCAGGTCGGTCGCCATGCGGTTGATGGTCGCCTCGCGTCCCTCGCGGAAGCCGAGGTAGACGTAGTCGACGTTGCGCTTGTAGGGACGGTCTGGGATCCCCTCGTAGTGCCGATCGCCCGGGCGGACGACGGTGCCCTCGACGAACGACCGGATCCACCCCTCGATGAGCGGCGGAGCGGCGTACCAGGTCGTCACGATCACGATCTTGACGTTCTTGCGCTTGAGCTGGAGCAGCACCGCCTCGAAGTACGGCTGCAGCTCGGGCGTCGATGCCGGGTCGAGATCGAGCGACAGCAGCACGACGTCGTCCGCGTCGAGCGCCTCGACCGCGTCGAACGACGCGCGCACCATCGGCGACTGCCGGATCGGCAGCTTGCACTCGACGAACAGCGGCAGCACGACGGCGATTCCCATCGCCAGGAAGATCCAGCGGCGGTCGAAGGTCTGCAGCTTGTCGGTCCAGTGCATCAGTCGCCCCCTCCGAGGTGCGAGCGTTCGATGCCCAAGATCACGCGCAGACCGGTGGCGACCGCGCCGAGCGCCGCGCCCATGATGATCGCGCGCCGGCCGGTCGTGTTGAGCACGTCCATGATCCATTCGGCGATCTCCGGGAACCCGGACCAGATCGCACCGCCGATCGGCACGAAGCCGAGCATGACGAGCACCGCGGCGCCGAGCAGCAGTCCCGCCTCCAGCGACCGCGCGCGGAACGCGCGGAACGCCGCCGACGCGATGAAGAACGCCAGCAGCGAGAACATGGTCGCGTTGCACGGGAAGAACACGTAGTCGTACAGCCACGTGTAGACGCGCCCGGTGCCGGGACTGGTCGCCCCCCACAGCATGCCGAGATGGGCCGACACCGTCACCGTCTCGCCGCCGGTCACGTCGACGGCGCCGGTGAACGTCTCGTAGCCGCCGACCGGCATCCGCACCGACACCGTGTGGCGGCCCGGCGCGAGCTCGACGCGCAACGGTCGGTCGCCCGGCGGCGCATAGATGTCGCTCGGGTCGCCCGCGTGCCACGCGCGCTGCGGCGAGCCGCCGTCGACGACGACGAGCGCGTACTTCGGCTGGACGTCGAACGCGACCGTCGCCGGCGCTCCGGGGACACCGCCGCCGTCGATCGCGATGCGCCCCGGCTCGCCGCCGCCGAACTTGTGCCACGGATAGGCGCCCGCGACGAGCATGACGACCACCCCGACGAGCAGCACCACCTTGTACTGCCAGTCCGACTCGCGCCGCCGGATCTTCGGCCAGTTGACCTGGACCACGTTGATCCCGCCGAGCACGTAGGCCATCGCCGCGAGCACGATGGCGCAGTCGCTGAGCACCTGAAACACCGCGCGGTAGCCCTCGTGCTCGATGTACAGCTCCGAGAACCCGAACAGGCCGGCGATGAAGCCGATGACGAGTGGTGCGATCGTTTTCACGGCAGCAGGAACTTGGCGAGGTCGAAGGCGTCGCGGTTGCCGGCGAGGTGCTGGACCGTCGACCACAGCGCGCCGAACGCGATGACGACGATCGTCACCGCCTTGAGCACGTCGCCCGACTTGAGCATGGCGACCAGGCGCGGCTCGCGCGTCATGTAGGCCGACACCGCGTACAGTTCCTCACCGATCAGCGTGTAGTCGCACGCCGCGACGAAGAACGGCAGCTGGGTCACCTCGGCGGTGCCGGCGATCTGGATCGCGCCGGTGACGAAGCCGGTCTCGGCCAGAATCAGCGATTCGGCAAAAAACCGGCCGAGGAAAATGTTGGTCGCAGGCCGATCGCGCAGCATCAACCCATTGACGCCGGCCGCGAACGCGAACTGCTCGCTCGAAATGAACATGACGTTCTCGGGCCGGTGCGCGTCGGGGCGGCCGACGTTGGCGTAGGCCTGGCGCACGATCTCCTCGGCGACGACCATCGTCATCGGGAAGAAGTTGGCGACCTTCAACTCGGTGTCGTACTCGGCGGTCATCTCGGCGACGTCGCCGAGTACGAGCAGCGACGCCAGCGTCTGGATGTTCTGGATGTCCTCGATGCCGGTGACGTACAGCACCGGCCGGCCCATCTCGGTCGACCGACCCACCGCCTCCTCGATCGCGTCGACGCCGGCGATGCGGCGGATATACATGTCGTCGCCAGCGCGCGCGCGGCGCAGGTAGTACGCGAGCAGCAGGCCGATCGACAGCGACGGCACCAGGTAGAAGAACTTGTCGGCAGCGAGCCACGACACGTCGGCCACCGCAGCGCGCAGCCCGAAGGCCACCACACACGACAGCACGACGATGCCGGTCGGCTCGACGACGGCTCGAACGCGCGGACTCACCGCTCGATGACCTCCACGTTGGCGCGGGGAATGGTGATGCGCTCGCCGGTGGCGAGCTGGACGTCGACGACCCGCACCATCGTCTCCGACGGCATCTTCTGCAGTTCGACCGGCAGGCCGACGACCTCGCCGATCTTGCCGAAGTGCGGGGCGCGAATGCACCGCACCGGCGCGCCGATCTCGAGTCCGCGGTGTTCGACCGGCCGCGCGTCCGCCGCGGCGCCGGCCGGCAGCGGAATGACCACCTCGGGGCGGATGACGCCCGC
This sequence comes from Deltaproteobacteria bacterium, assembly GCA_003696105.1. Lineage (NCBI taxonomy): Bacteria > Pseudomonadati > Myxococcota > Myxococcia > Deltaproteobacteria bacterium. The sequence continues at coordinate 5,498 of RFGE01000028.1, forward strand.
GCGGATCTGCGTCGCGCCGCTGATCGACGCGCCCGCGCCGTCGTGTTCGCACAGCAGCTCGAACGTCGCGCGGGCCATCGCGATGTCGCCGAACCCCTCGGTGACGATCAGCGTCGTGCCGATCTGCTCGGTGCCGGTGATCGCGACGCCGACGTCGTAGCCGAGCAGCTCCTTGATGTCCTGATAGGCGAATCCGCCGACGACGAGTCCGGCGCAGCCGACCTCGATCGCCCGGCGCAGCGCCGCCAGCGGCGCGTAGCCGCCGCCGATCACGATCTTGCCCGCGTGCTGGCGGCCGATGCGCTCCGCCGCGAGCGTCTCGTCGGGCGCGCGCGCGAGCGCGCAAAGCGGCGCGTGCGCCTCGCCGCCGAGTCCGAAGATCCCCTGGACCAGCGCCGCGCGCGTCTCGACGACGGCCCCCTCCGCCTCGATCACTTCGACGATCTCGCCGTCGACGTACGCTCGCACCTCCACCGGGGACGGCGGCAGGCGCAGCACCGCCTGGCCGGTGACGGACGACACCGACTCGAACGTGCCGTCGATCGGCGACTCGATCGCGGTGCGGAACAATCCGAAGAACGACCGGCGCTCGGCCAGGACGTCGCCCTTGCGGATGGCCGCCCCCGGGCGTACGCGCAGCGTCGCGTCGATCTCGTCGGGCGCGACCCCGAGCCGATTGGCGAAGTTCAGGATCTGGACCTTGCCGGGCAGCTCGGTGCGGGCGACGACGTCGTCCGCGCGCACTCGATCGCCGACCGCGACGAGCACGTCGCCCGGCAGCGGCAGCCGGCGCGTCTTGCGCACCGTCGTCGACGCGGTGACGGTGAGGCCGGGTGTGTATGCGTCGCCCATCGGCGCGCGGAGCATACACAATCGGCGACGGCCGACAAAGCTGCCGGCCGTCAATCATTTTCACAGGTTATATTGAGGCCGCGCCACGCCGCGGCGGACTCGCCGGCCGTCTTGGCGCGCGCCGGGACGCGGTCGGCGCGCGCAGGTCAGCCGCGCGCCGCGGGCACGCGCGGCAGCTCGATGTGGAAGTTGGTGTCGTAGCGGTCGTCGTCGGTGACGCAGATCGACCCGCCGTGCGCCTCGGCCGCGAGCCGGCAGAAGTACAGCCCCATGCCGACCTGCGACCGGCGGTCGCCTCCCTTGCGGTACTTTTCGAACAGCTCGCCGCGCAGATGCTCCGGAATCGGCGGACCGCTGTTGCCGATGTCGACGATCAACACGTCGCGGTCGGCGTCCACGCGCGCGCGCACGCCGATCTCCCCGTTGCGCGGGGTGTAGCGCATGGCGTTGCCGAGCAGGTTGTGCAGCATGCGCTCGAACAGACTCGGGTCGAGTTCGGCCGCGAGATCCGACGGGCACGCGCAGTGAATCGCGATGCCTCGGTGTGTCGCGTCCGGCTGGTGGACGGCGATCGCGTCGAGCAGCTCCGTGCGCACGTCGACCTTCGCGTAGCGCGGATCGAGCGCGCCGTCCTCGATGCGGCCGATGTCGACGAAGTTGCTCACCAGGCCTGCCATGCGCTTGACCGCCCGAATCGCGGCCGCGAGCGCCTCAGCCGGCTCGCCCTCGATCGGCGCCGCATCGCGCAGGTAGTTGAGGTTCGACAGCGCCGTGCACAGTCCGTTGTTCAGATCGTGCGCCAGCAGCGCGGCGGCCTCGGCCGCGTACAGGCGCAGGTGCTCGGCGCGCTCGCGCGCGGCTTCGGCCTCGAGGTAGGCGCGGCGAGCGCGCTCAAACGCGTCGATTCGCTTCAGCAGCTCGGGAATGTGGACCGGCTTGGCGACGAAGTCGTCGGCGCCGGCGTCGAACGCGCGCAGGCGTGCCGCGTCCTCGTTGACGCCGCTCATGACGATGACCGGCAGACTCGGCCCGTACGTCTGCTTGAGCCGCGCGACGACGTCGTAGCCGTCGACCAGCGGGATGCGCAAATCGACGATCGCGAGGTCGGGGCAGTGGGCAGTCGCGCGATCGATCGCTTCTTGCCCGGTCGCGGCCTCGTCCACCTCGAAGCCGCGCCGGCGCAGCGTGCGCGCGATCGCACGCCGCACGGCATCGTGGTCCTCCGCCAGCAGCACGCGCGGCGCCGGCTCGCCGCTGGGCGCCGGTTGCGGTCGCTCCGGCGACGCCGGCCGCGCGGCAGTCGGCGCGGGCCGCATCGGTACGACCGCGGTCGTCATGCCGCCCCCGCCGCCTTCCGGGAGCTGAGCCCGATCTGCAGGATGCCGACCAGGTCCACGCGGTCCCAGGGCTTGAGCAAGAAGCGATTCACCGCGCCCTCGTTGAGCGCGCGGATCGCCACGTTGACGTCGGCCCGCCCGGTGAGCAGCACCCGGTAGATGTGCGGGTACAGCAGGCGAACGCGCTGGAGCAGGTCCAGCCCGTTCATGCCGGGCATCTCGTAGTCGCTCACGACGGCGTCGACCTGCTCGTCGCGCAGCGTGGCGAGCGCCTCGTCGCCGTCGCACGCCTGCACGACCTCGTAGCCGTATAGCTTCAACTCGCGCGCGAGCGCTGCGCGCAGGTCGGCGCTGTCATCGACGATCAATATTCTCTTGCCGGACATCGATTACTCCTGGTTGGTGGAAAGGGCGGAGGCAATCTCGCTGCGAAGCGACGCGAGGCTCCACGTCTCGCGCCAGCCGCGGACCGCGCGCCCGCGCGCGTCCACGACCATCACGTCGGTCAAATCGCGAATCCATGAACCGCCGGCCGCGACGAACACGCCCTGGGCCATGCCGACCAGCCGGTACCCGCCGCGACCCGCGCGAACGAACGCGATGACCTCGTCGCCGGCCGCGAGCCGACCGGCGCCGGGCACGGTCACGACCCAGTCGCCGAGCGCGCCGCCGAGGCGGCGGATCGTGAGCGAGCGCGGGCACGCGCCGGCGAGGCAGTCGGTCACCGCGAGGTCGACGTCGGTGTACACCCGGCCGCGGTCGACCACGACGCGCTCGGCGACCGCGCGGCCGCGGACGACCGCGTCGGCGGCGCGGGCGAGCTCGGCGACCGGCGCGCGGCGCAGTGCGGACGCGCGTGCGCCCGGCACGGCGGCGGCGACGACCGCCGCGGCGACGGCCAGCGCGCCCGCGCGCCGCCGCGCGATCAGCCACGCCAGCGCGGCCGCGACGAGCCACGCGGCGCCGCCGTCGCCGGCCGCCGCGCAGCCGAACGCGGTCGCGAGCGGCTCGGCGGGCGGCGCCGCCGGATCGGGCGCGCCGGCGGCCACGGCGTACAGGGCGGCCACGCCCGCCCGGTCGTCGGGCGACGGCTCGCGCTTGGCCTGGCAGGAAGCCACCGTCGGGTACATGACCGCCGCGCGGTCGTCCGGCTCGTGGCCGAGGCCGAGCGCGTGACCGATCTCGTGCGTGAGCACGGTCTGCAGATCGAACGCATCGTCGCAGGCGGCGTCACCGATCGCCGTCCACGCGTAGTCGTCGGCGTTGACCGCGATGTCCGCGTCGCGGATCGCGCCCGTGGACCGGACGTGAACGCGAACGGTCACCGCGAGCGCCAGCGGGTCGAGGTCGTCATCCCAGTGGCGCAGCCACACGATCGCGTTGCGGCCGTCGGTCGCGTCGAGGTCTGCAGCGGGATGGTCGGACACGTCGATGCGCAACGCGCCGTCCAGCACAGCGTTCCACGCCGCGGCGGCCGCGGTCGCCGCGGACCGATCGAAGCCGCCGTCGCGGTCGCGATCGCCCGCGCCGCCGACGTCCAGCCGGATCCGGTCGGCGTGCCAGCGGACGGGATCGCCGCCGTCGGTGTACGCGAGCCGATACGCTCGCGCCGCCGGCGCCGCAGCCGCGAGCCAGACGGCGGCCGCGACCCCTGTGACTTTCCTCCGCACACCGGTCGAATCGGTCCATCGCGCCGCGACTTGACCCCGCGGGCCGCGCGGACCGCCGCCGCACCCCGGGTGGGCGCTCACCCGTGGGTGCGCGCTCACCCATGGTCCGCTGTGCGCGGCCCGCGCACGCGTCGGCACAACGCCGGCGCGCGATGTTGCGCGGTTGCGGTGTGGCGGGACGCCGCGCGCGCCAGGCCGTCGGCTGGCCCGTCGTTCGCAATGACGGCCGGGCGAGGGGGAACCGACGATGACGCACACCGACCGCGACAAGCTGATCCGAGAGCACGTCGACGCCGCCCGGCGCGTCGCCCGCAAGATCGCCCGCGGGTTGCGCGATCCCGCGCTGCGCGAGGACGTCGAGGCCGCCGCGCTCGTCGGCCTCGCCGAAGCCGCTCATCGTTACGACCCGCAAAACGGCGAGCCGTTCTTCGCGTTCGCGGTCAAGCGCGTCCGCGGTGCGGCCGTCGACGAGCTGCGCCGCGTGCAGGTGCTCACCCGGCGCGAGCGCGAGCACGCGCGCCGCATCGAGGACGCGATGGCCGCGGTCGAGGCCCGCAGCGGCGATCCGGCCAACACGAATGAAGTCGCCGACGAACTCGGGATGCACGTCGACCGGTTGCGGGAGCTGCAGGCGCGGGTGGCCCGGCGCGCCGCGGTGCCCTACGACGACGCCGTCGGCCACGCGTCGACCGCCGACGAGTGCCCGGCCGAACGGATCGACCGCAAGCGCGCGCTCGCGCGCCTGCACCGCGCGCTCGACGACCTGGCGCGCCGCGACCGGGAGGTGATCGCGATGTACTACGATCGGTCGATGAGCCTGCGCGAGATCGGCGCGCGCCTCGGCGTATCCGAGTCGCGGGTGTGCCAGCTTCGCGGCCGCGCCGAGCGCGCGCTGCGCCGCGCGCTGCTCGAGCGGCAGGCGCAGCCCCCCGCCAACGCCGGCCAGACCCAGGCGGCGGCGCCGGCGGCAGGCCGCGCCATCCGCGCGGCCCGGTAGGAGGCTGTTGCGCATAGCTGCTGGCTGCGGTCGCGATCTGCGGGCGATCTTCGGCGTACGTCCTCGCGCCCTTCGGTACCGTATGTCGATACGCGCCCTCGTGCGCTACGGGCGTGCGCCGAACCTCGCCTCGCATCTCGCAACCTCGCTGGCGCGCCTATACGCAACAGCCTCCTAGCGCGCGGTGCGCTCGGCCGGCGGGGCCACGCGGCGCGAGGCGTTTGCGACGCGGCGCACCGCGCATCGCCGTAGCGACCGCGCCGCGGCGTCCGCGAGGCGGCCCGTCGCCGCTACCGCCGCGGCCCGTCGCCGCTGCCGCTGCGGCCGCGTCGCGCCGGCCGCCGCGCGCCCCACCGGTTCGGGACCGATCGCGCCCACCGGCCGTCCGGTCACTCGCGGATCGCCTCGCGGATGGCCCGCTCGAGCGACTCCGCGGAAAACGGCTTGCGCAGCAGGCGCACGGTCTGGTCGGCGATCAGATCGTCGATGTCGCCGCCGCCGGTGTAGCCCGACATCATCAGAACGCGGCACTCGGGGCGCAACTCGCGAAACTGCAACACGAACTCGCGCCCGCCCATGACCGGCATCACCGCGTCGGTGATCGCCAAATCGATCGCCCCGTCGAACGTGCGCGCGACCTCCAGCGCCGCGGCGCCGTTTTCCGCCGCGAGCACCCGGTGGCCGAGCTGTCGCAGCACCCGCACGGCGACCTCGCGCACCGCCTCGTCGTCTTCGACCACGAGGACGGTGAGCGCTTCGATCGGGAGGTCGACCGTGTCGGCGTCGCCGCTGGTCGCCGGCGCCGCGCGCGGCAGCCACAGCTCGACGCGCGTGCCACACCCCGGCGCGCTGTCGACGACGATGTAGCCGCCGGCGTCGCGCACGATGCCGTAGGCGACCGACAGCCCCAGCCCCGACCCGGCCGACGGCGGCTTCGTGGTGAAAAACGGCTCGAACGCGCGCTGGCACTCCTCCTCGGTCATGCCGACCCCGGTGTCGGACACGCGGACGACCACGTACTCGCCCGGCGGCACGCGGTCCGATCCGACGTGCAGCACGTCGATCGCCTCGATCGCGATGCGGCCGCCGTCGGGCATCGCGTCCGACGCGTTGACCGCGATGTTGACGAGCACCTGCTCGAACTGCATCGGGTCGATCCGCACCGCCCCCGTGACCGACGCGCGCATCTCGACGCGGGTATGCTCCGGGATCAGGCGGCGCAGAAGCCGCACGACCCGCGCGACGGACTCGCTGACATCCACGGTCCGCAGCGCCGACGACCGCTCGCGCGAAAACGCGAGCAGTTGGTTCGTCAGTTCGGACGCGCGTTCGACGGACTCGACGATGGCCTCGATGTCCTCGCGGATGTCGCTGTCCGCGGGCAGCTCCATCAGCGCCATTTCGGCGTGGCCGAGGATCGCCATCAGGATGTTGTTGAAGTCGTGGGCGACGCCGCCGGCGAGGCGGCCGACCGCTTCGAGCCGCTGGCGGCGGGCCGCCTCCTCCGTCTCGCGCACGCGCTCGGAGATGTCGCGGATGATCGCCGCGGCGCCGGCCGTCCGGCCCTTCGAGTCGCGCACGGGCGACACCGAAATCGACGTGTGAACGGGCGAGCCGTCGCACCGGACGCACACCATGTCGAACGGGCGGATGCGCTGGCCGCACAGCACGTCGGCGAGCAGCGCCAACAGATCGTCGCGGGATTCCTCCGGGACCAGTTCCGCGATGTGTCGCCCGTGCAGCCGGCACCCCTCCGTGCCGAACAGGTTGGCCGCCGCCTCGTTGGCCCCCTGGATCACCCCGTCCACGTCGATGTGGATGATGGCGTCGACCGATTGGTCGACCACGCTGAACACCGCGCTCGGTCTCATGCCCGTCCAGTCGGCGCGCCGGCCGAAACCTTGACCGGGTCGCGTGCCCCATTGCGGTGGCGCCGGTGGGCCCGCGGGGGCGCGGCGGGGTATCCCGGCCGCGGCGACGCCCGCGGGGTCAAGGATCGGCGCAACCGGACGAATCGACAGCAGACTGGGATCCGTCCATGCCCGCTCACCCCGCCACCGCGCCGCCGCACGCCGCGCCCGACGCCGCCGCCGACCCCGGGCCGCGCCGCATCTGCGCGATGCTGGTCGACGACGACGATCGGCTGCTGCACGGGCTGTCGCGCATTCTCAAGGTCCGCGGCATCGACTCCGTGGCGTTCACCGATGGCCCGCCGGCGCTCGACCGGCTCCGCGCCGAGCCGGACGCCTTCGACGTGATCGTGTGCGACGTCCAGATGCCGGCGATGAACGGCCTCGACGTCCTCCGCCACGCATCCCAGATCGCGCCCGATGTCCCGGTCGTGATGCTCACCGCCGACCGCAGCGCCGAGACGGCGGTCGCGGCGCTCAAGGCAGGGGCGTTCAACTACCTCACGAAGCCGCCCGCCAACCCGGACGAGGTGATCGAGGTCCTGTCCCGCGCGACGGCGTACGGGCGGCTGCAGCGGCGCACCGCGGAGCTCGAGCGCCGCATCGCCGTGTCCGAACGCTACGGCGACCTGGTCGGCGCCAGCGCCCCGATGCGCGCCCTGTTCGAGACGATCGAGCAGATCGCGAAGCTCGACGTGTGCGTGCTCGTGACCGGCGAGACCGGCACCGGCAAGGAGCTGGTGGCGCGCGCGATCCACCAGCGCAGTCGCCGCGCCGCTCGGCCGTTTTTGCCGCTCAACTGCGGCGCCATCCCCGAGACGCTGGTCGACAGCGAGCTTTTCGGTCACGCGCGCGGCGCGTTCACCGGCGCGGTCGAGGATCGCGCCGGCGCGTTCGAGCGCGCCAACGGCGGCACCTTGTTCCTCGACGAAATCGGCGACATCGCGCCCGCCGTCCAGGTCCGGCTGTTGCGCGTACTGCAGGAGGGCGAGATCACCCCGGTGGGCGGGTCGCGCGCGGTGCCGGTCGACGTGCGCGTGATCGCCGCGACCTGGTCGGATCTCGACGAGGCCGTCGAGGCGGGCCAGTTCCGCGCCGACCTGTTTTACCGGCTCAACGTCGTGAGCCTCGAGGTCCCGCCGCTTCGCCAGCGCGCCGACGACATCCCGCTTCTGGCGACCCACTTCGTCGCGAAACACGCCGCGCGCATGGGCCGGCCCGCGCCCGCGATCGGCGAAGCGGCGATGGACGCGCTGGCCGCCTATCACTGGCCCGGCAACGTGCGCGAGCTGGAAAACGCGGTGCAGCGCGCACTCGCGCTCACGCCGGGCGACACGATCGAGCCGGCCGCGTTGCCGCCACAGGTGACCGGTCGGCGCACGGCGCGCCGGGCGGACACCGACGGCGGCGACGGCTGGGACTGGGCCGACGGCCTGCCCTATGCCGAAGCGCGCAAGCTCGCCGCCGAGCGGTTCGAGCGCGCGTACCTCACGCGGCTGTTGCGCGCGACCCGCGGCAACATCTCGGAGGCGTCGCGCCGCGCCGGGGTCGATCGCTCGAACCTGCGCCGCATCCTCACGCGCGTGGGGATCGCGGCCAGCGCGTTCCGCGACGCGGCCGGGTGACCGCGCCGGCGCGGCCGCGGCTCGGCGCGCGCCGCCGCGACCGGCGCGGCCGCGACGATCGGCCGGAGATCGGCGGCGCGATGACGAGCGGCCCGCGGCGCGCGCCGCCGCGCCGGCGCGGCCGCGGCGATCAGCCCGAGATCAGCGGCGCGATGACGAGCGCCACGACACTCATCAGCTTGATCAGGATGTTCAGCGACGGTCCCGACGTGTCCTTGAACGGATCGCCGACCGTGTCGCCCTGCACGGCGGCCTTGTGGGCGTCGCTGCCCTTGCCCCCGTGGTGGCCGTCTTCGATGTACTTTTTGGCGTTGTCCCACGCGCCGCCGGCGTTGGACTGGAACAGCGCCAGCAACACGCCGGTGACGGTCACGCCGGCGAGCAGGCCGCCGAGCATGTACTTGTCGTAGAACCCGACGAGGACCGGCACGACGACCGCCATCAGGCCCGGCAACACCATCTTCCGGATCGCGGCGGCCGTCGAGATGTCCACGCACTTGGCATACTCGGCCTTGCCGGTGCCCTCGCGCAACCCGGGGATCTCGCGGAACTGGCGCCGCACCTCGGCGATCATCGCGTTGGCCGCGTCGGACACCGCGTTCATCGCCATCGAGGAGAACAAAAACGGCAGCATGCCGCCGATGAGGAGGCCGACCATGACGTCGGCCTGGCCGACGTCGATCGCCTCGACGCCGGCCGCCGTGCGGAACGCGGCGAACAGCGCCAGCGCGGTGAGCGCCGCCGACCCGATCGCGAACCCCTTGCCGATGGCGGCGGTCGTGTTGCCGACCGCGTCGAGCTTGTCGGTGCGCTCGCGCACCTCCGGCGGCAGTTCGGCCATCTCCGCCAGACCGCCGGCGTTGTCGGCGACCGGGCCGTACGCGTCGACCGCCAGCTGGATACCGGTCGTGCACAGCATGCCGAGCGCCGCGATCGCGATGCCGTACAGGCCCGCGAAGTGATGGGCCACGAGGATCGCGCCGCCGATCCACACGATCGGAAGCGCGGTGGACTGCATGCCGACGGCGACGCCGCGGATGATGTTCGGCGCGGTGCCCATCTCCGACGACTTCGCGATGGAGTGCACCGGCGGCTTCTCCTTGGCGCAGTAGTACTCGGTCGTCACGCCGACCAGCACGCCGGCGGCGAGGCCCGCGACGGCGCTGAGGCCGACCTGCCACCAGGCGTTGCCGACGTCGCCGACCAGCCAGTACGCGGCGCCGAAGATCACCGGCACCATGATGCCCGCGGCGCCGAACGTGCCGATGTTGAGCGCGGCCTGCGGGTTGCCGCCCTCGGTCGTGCGCACGAACGCGGTGCCGACGATCGATACGATGATGCCGGCCCCCGCGATGATCAGCGGCAACAGCACGAAGTCGAGCCCCTGGACCGCGCCGAGCACCATCGCGCCGACGATCGAGCCGACGTACGACTCGAACAGGTCCGCGCCCATGCCCGCGACGTCGCCGACGTTGTCGCCGACGTTGTCGGCGATCGTCGCGGGGTTGCGCGGGTCGTCCTCGGGGATGCCCGCCTCGACCTTGCCGACCAGGTCGGCGCCGACGTCGGCCGCCTTGGTGTAGATCCCGCCGCCGACGCGAGCGAACAGGGCGATGGAGGACGCTCCGAGCGAGAAGCCCGACAACACCGTGATGACGTTCGACGCGGCCTGCCCACCCGCCGACAGGTCGGCGACGACGCCGAACTTGCCGTAGACGAGCAGCAGCACGCCGAGGCCGACCACCGCGAGGCCGACCACCGCCATGCCCATGACCGTGCCGCCGGAAAACGCCACCCGCAGCGCGCCGTTGAGTCCCTGCCGCGCCGCGTTCGTCGTGCGGACGTTGGCCGCCGTGGCCACCCGCATGCCGGCCCATCCCGCCAGCGCGGAGCACATGGCGCCCAGGACGAACGACAGCGCGATCAGCGGATTCTTGTACGCGGTCGCGGACGACTCGCCGACGGAGTTGGACACCGCCAGCAGCGCCGCCACGGCCACCACGAACACGGCGAGCACCTTGTACTCGCGGCGCAAGAACGCCATCGCGCCTTCGCGGACGTACCCCGCGATCTCCTTCATCTTGTCGGTGCCGGCGTCCTGGGCGTCGATCCAGCGCGCCTTGAACCACGCGAACAGGAGGGCGACCACGCCGGTCGCCGGGACCAGGTAAAACAGGGCGTCGTTCATCGGGGCGGGTTGTTAGCCCACAATCGCCGGCCAGCGCAACCGTCTCGTGCGCGCGAGCGCCGTTCAGGACGCCGCGCGCGCCGCCGCCGCCGGAGCGGACGCCTCCGGAGGCGCGGCGTCCGGGTACAGCCGCAGCTCGCGGGCGAGCCGCTCGGCCGCCCGCACCCGCTCGCCCGCGTCCGCCGGCACCGGCAGCGGCCGCCGGCCTCGCCCGTCGAACACCAGGCCGCACACGCCGCCGCGCAGGTCGCGGACCACCCGCACGCCGGGGCCGCCGCCGACGTCCACCCGGCGCGACGGGGTGAGCACCGCGCGCGCCACCTCGCCCGGGCCCAGCTCCACGAATCGCAGCTGGCCGACCCCGAGCGACTCGCTCCGCCGCGACCCGTCCGGCAGCGTCAGCTCCACCGTGCACAGCGGCTGCCCGCGCCGCGGCCGGCCGACCGGCGCGACGCAGGTGCCCAGCCGGATCAGGCAGTCCTTCTCGAACACCTCGGTCGCGGCGGCCGGGTGCACCGTGGACAGCACGCCGAGGTGCGGCATCATGAAGATCGAGTCCACCGCGAGTTCGGTGACCCCCTCGACCTCGAACGCGTCGATCATCATGAGCATGCTCTGGATGCGGCGCGGCGCGTGCGACAGCACCCCGCCGGAGCCGACGAGCAGGTCGAGCGCCATCATGTCGACGAGCGTGTCGGCGCCGCCCTGGTCGAACGCGTCGCCAATCGTGCGCTCCTGCTGCACGCCCTGCAGCTTCACCGCGAACTGTTTGTGCTGTACGAACGCGAGCCGCAGCGCCTCGCGCGCGATCGCCTGCTCGATCTTGAGCTCCTCGAGCGTCTCCGGGATCGTCGTCGGCCGGATCATCTTGTTGCCGATGCGATCGCGGAGCGCCGCCTCGTCGAGGTCGAACGGCACCCACCGCTGGATGTTGTGGATGCCGGCCTCGGCCAGCACGTTGGACACCGAGTAGCTCATGCCGAGGTTGGCCGACACGGTGCGGTTGAACACGCCGTCGAACACCGAAAACACGTCGGTCGTCGCACCGCCGATGTCGACGCCGACCACGTTGACCCCGTCGCGCTGGGCGAGCGCCTGGATGATCAACCCCATCGCGCCGGGCGTCGGCATGATCGGCACGTGCGTCCACTGCATCAGCTTCCCGTAGCCCGGCGCCTGGGCCATGACGTGCTCCATGAACAGCTCGTGGATCGCGTCGCGCGCCGGCCCGAGGTTCTCCTCCTCGAGCACGGGGCGCACGTTGTCGACGAACTGCAGGGCCACCTTGCCGCCGAGCATCTTCTCGATCTGCGGGCGCACCTTCACGTTGCCCGCGTAGATCACCGGTAGATCGTAGCCGCTGCCCAGTCGCGGCCGCGGCTGCGCCGCCGCGAGCAGCTCGGCGAGCGCGATGACGTGCTTCTCGGTGCCGCCGTCGGTGCCGCCGGCCATCAGGATCATGTCCGGCCGCAGCTGGCGGATCCGCTCGATCTTTTCGTGGGGCAGCCGGCGGTCGTTCGTCGCGATCGTGTCCATCACGATTGCGCCCGCGCCGAGCGCCGCCTTGGCGGCGGACGCGGCCGTCATGTTCAGCACGACCCCGGCGACCATCATCTGCAGGCCGCCGCCGGCCGACGACGTCGAGATGTACAGGTCGACGCCGGCGTCGCCGTCTTGCGGAGACCGGATGCGCTCGTCGCCGTCGGCGCCCGCCAACAGCGGGCGGCCGCGCAGCTCCTGTACCTCGCGCACCGCGTTGACGACGCCGCGGGTGACGTCCTCGACGGGGGCTTCGACGGTCGTCGGCGCCTCGCCGCGCGTCACGAGGCGGTACTCGTCGCCCCGCTTCTCGATCAAAATGGCCTTGGTGGTCGTCGACCCGCAGTCGGTGGCGAGCACCGAGCGGATCGCATCCGGGTCGATGGCAGAAGGTGTCGTCATGCGTTCGCCTCGCCGTCGCCGTCGGCGCGGCCGCAGCGACCGCCCGCCTCCGGCTCGCCGCGGCCGCTCGCCGCCCCGTCCACGCGAGCGCCGGTGCCGTCGTCGCCGTCGGCCGCGCGCTCGAGCCGCCGCAGCAGCAGCTCCAGCGAACCGCGCCGCTCGAGCAGCCGCGACAGGGTGTCGTAGGTGGCCGGCTGCGACCACAGCGCCGACACGACCGGCCGCAAAAACAGCAGCAGCTGGCTGCCCGCGAACGCCAGCGGCTTGGCCGACTCGAGAAACAGCATCGCGGGCGCGATCAGCCGCCGCCGGGCGATGCGCGCCGCCAGGTCGTCGAGCAGCGCCCGCTCGTCGTGCGACAGCGACGCCTCCAGCGCGTCGATCGGGTCCGCGGGCGGGTCCGCGGGCGGGTCCGCGGGCCGGTCCGCACCAGGGTCCGCGGGCCGGTCCGCACCAGGGTCCGCCGGCCTCCCCGCGTCCGCGCGCGGCGCCTGCGCGCGCGGGCCGTCACCGTGCGCCGCCACCGACCCGCTCCTGCAAGATGCGCACGATCGCGTCGCGGTCGCCGCCGTCGAACAGCACCACCAGACCGCGATAGCGATCGAGCCAGCTCGGCCGCGCCAACGGCGACACCAGCGCCGCATCGCGGCCGACCGCCAGCCGCCGGAGTTCGCTCCAGCGCCGGGCCCGCCGGCCGAGGCCGCGCCGCTGCTCGATCCCCGCGTCCGTGAGCCGGTACCGCGTCGGCAACCAGAACGGCGCGACCGAGCCGAGCAACAGCCCCGCGGCGATCGCGGCGAACACCAGCGACTGCAGCCACGCGACCACGGCGCCGGTCGACAGCAGCACGACCGCGGCCACGAGAGCCACGTCGCGCGGGCGCCGCCGCGCCGGGTGCGCCGTCCACTGGGCCAGAACCATCGCCGCGTATGTAACACAATCCCGCAACGCCGCGCGGCCGTGGTACATCCTCCGGCCATGGCCGCCGACTACACGACCATCCTGTACGGCGACGCCGACGCCCCCGTCGCGCGCATCACGCTCAACCGCCCCGCCAAACGCAACCCGATCGGCCCGCGGACCATCGCCGAGCTGCGCCACGCGTTCGGCCGCGCAAAGGCCGACGCCGCGATCCGCGCCGTCGTGCTCACGGGCACCGGCGAGGCGTTCAGCGCCGGCGGCGACCTGTCGGCCATGTCGGGCGGCGGCGAGGACCCGGCCGGCACCGACCTCCCGGCCGGCTCGCTCGTCGACCTGCTCGAAGACATGCACGCGCTCGGCAAACCGATCGTCGCGTCGGTCAACGGGCACGCCCTCGCCGGCGGGCTCGGCCTGATGCTCGCGTGCGACCTGGCGCTGGCGAGCGACAAGGCCACGTTCGGCACGACCGAGGTCAAGGTCGGCCTGTGGCCGATGATGATCACCGCCGAGATCGTCCGCAACATCGGCCGCAAAAAGGCGCTCGAACTCATGCTCACCGGCGACCGCATCAACGCCGCCGAAGCCGAGCGCATCGGGCTCATCAACCGCGTGGTGCCGCACGACGAACTCGACGCCGAGGCGATGGCGCTCGCTCACAAGCTCGCCCGCCGCAGCCCCGCCGTGATCGCGAAGGGCCTCGACGCATTCTACCGCGCGCAGGACATGAGCTACGGCGACGCCCTGCGGTTCCTCGAGGGCAAGCTCGGCGAGGTGCTCGCCCTCGAAGACGCGCGCGAGGGCCTGATGGCGTTCCTGCAAAAGCGCGAGCCGAACTTCAAAGGCCGCTGACCGCGGTCGCCTTGACAGCCTCCGGGGGGCGGCATACCGTCGAACCTCCATGAAGGGGTTCGCCGTCGCCGGGGCCGCCGTGGTCGCGGCCGCGCTGTCGCGGCCCGCGTTCGCCGGCCCGAACGACCTCGTGCTGTCGCGCCTCGGCACGTGCGTCGCGGGCGGCGCCGCGACCGCCGACTGCGCGAACGCGACGGACGTCATCGGCAGCAACATCGACTTCCGGTCGCTGTCGAGCGAGCTCGGCGTGGTGCTCGCACCGCGGCTGCTCACGCCGGCCGACACCCTCGGGTTCGGCGGCTTCCAGTTCACCGTCGACTTCCAGACCACCCGCATCGCGAACGACGCGCCGTACTGGCGCGTGCTCGAGGGATCGCCCAACCCCGGCGGCGCCGGCGTCCATCACGGCGACGCCTACCTGCCGACCGTCGGGTTCTTCGCGCGCAAGGGCCTGTGGATGCCGCTGCCGTCGTTCGAAGTGGGGGCCGGCGCGGTCCACCTGCTCGACTCCAACATGTGGGCCGCCCAGGCGTACGGCAAGCTGGCGCTGCACGAGGGCTATCACGACTTCCCGCTGCCGTCGGCGGCGATTCGCGGCGGCGTGTCGCGGGTCATGGGCACCGATCAGATCGATCTCACGATCGCGTCGTTGGACGTCACTCTGTCGAAAGATTTCGGCTACCAGGGGACCGTCGGCGTGTCGCCCTACGGCGGGTGGAACCTGCTGTGGATCGTCCCTCGCTCCGAAGTGATCGACAAGACGCCGGGGATCGACGTGCGCGACGTCCCGCAGGACATCGACCGCAACTTCGCGTTCAAGGACCAGGCGAACATCACCCGCCACCGGCTGTTCGCCGGTCTCAAGCTGCAGTACTACGTGTTCGAGATGACGCTCGAAGCGGCGTTCGCGCTCGCCGGCTCGTCCGTCGACGACCGCGCCGGCACTGACGTCGATTGCGCCGACGTGGACCCGACGGCCCCGACCACGCGCTGCGACGCGACCGATCAGGCCGCCGCCCAGCAGAGCTACACGCTATCGATCGGCCTGGACTTCTGAGGCCGGCCGCCGGGGGCGCTCGGCCGCGTCGCCTCGGGGCGACGACGCAACGCGCCACGAAATCGCCGCCCGCGGTGCGACAGGTGGTCGCATCGACAGCGAGCGCGAGTCGACTATGATGATGCGCGATGATCCGCACACCACTGGCCTTGCTGGCCGTCGCGGCGGCGCTGGCCGCATGCGGCGGCGACGACCACGACCACGACCACGGAGCCGACGCGGGCATCGACTGCTCGCTCATCATGGAGGGCCAGGACGTCTACAGTCCAGGGCTCGAAAAGGTCGGCGATGCCGGCTACGCGGTTCGGCTCCTGATGTCGGACCCGGCGCCGCCGGCGCGCGGCGACAACACGTGGACGATCGAGGTGGTCGACGCGTCGGACGCGCCGGTCGACGGGCTCGAGATCGACGTCGACACGTGGATGCCGCACCACCAGCACGGCTCACCGATCCACGCCGACGACATGCCGGCCGGCGCGCCGGGCCAGTACACGCTCGCGCCGGTCAACCTGTTCATGCCCGGCATCTGGGAGGTGACCCTCCACCTGATGCAGAACGGCAGCGAGGTCGACTCGGTGGTCTACACGTTCTGCATCGACGGCTGACCGCGGGCCGACCGCGCGGCGGCGTCAGCACGGCCCGTCGCGACACACGCAGCCAAATCCGCGCTCGGTCGTCCACTCGAGCCGCGTCCCCTCGACCGTGTGGGTCGTCGCCGCGGCGGTGTCCCGCACGGCGGCGTCCAAGTCGCCGCTGGCGACCAGATCGTCGAGCACGTCGAGACCGATCGGGCGGATGTGGACCACCGCCGTGACGCGCGTGACCGGCCGCCCGCCGAGGGAAAAGAACCGCGATACGGAGTGGTTGTAGCGCGGATCGGACGGATCGAGCGTGACCTGCGGCGGGAGCAGCGCGCTGTCGATCTGATCCACCTGCCAGAACATGTGCGCCGGCTCGCCGCCGGCGTCGTAGGTGAAGTCGCGCATCTGCCACAGCGCCGGATCGGCCGCCGCCGCGCTGGCGACCGGCTCTCCCTCGGCGACGACGCCGCTGGAGAACACGACCGCGTCGCCGTCGTACGCGACGATCTCGGCCCACGCGCGCCGGTCCTGGCCCGCGCCGCTCGGGAAGTGATGGCCGGCGCCGACGTTGTCGAGGTTGTACTCGACCGTGCCGCCGTCGTTCGGCGTCACGCACAGCTTCGGGTTGAGCTGCGGGTTCAGCTCGCGCGCGATCTGTGCGAGTTGAACGTCCTTGCCGGGCCACGGGGTCACCGCGACGTCGATGCCCGGGAACGTGTGCTCGTGCGGGAACCGCAGCGGCACCCCGTCGAAGTCCGCCACGGTGCCGGGGATGTCGCCCTTCATGTGACAGCCGCCGCAGGTGACGCGCTGCACCGGGTTGTCCGAGTGGAACACCGTCGTCTTCCACTCGGCGAACGTGCGCTCGAGCGCGACGCCGTTGGGCAGCACGATGTCGTGGCACGCGCCGCACAGCTCGGCCGACCGCAGCGACCGCCGATCGTGCAGCTGCGAATACGCCATCCCGTGGAAGCCGTTTTCCACGGGCGGCCCGAGCGCGCCCAGTCCGCCGCGCAACACGTTGTCGTTGGCGAGCACGAGCGGATTGTTCGCGTGCGGCTCGCCGACGTCGACGACGTTGTGGCAGAAGTAACAGGTGACGCCGCGCAGGTGGCGCGGGATCGACTCGACGTCGGTGCCGTCGGTGACCCCCTCGACGACCGCCATCGGCGCGTGGCACCGAACGCAGAACGTGCCGAGGTTCGCCTCGCGCTGGCCGCGGGCGTTCATCGCGAGGAACACCGGGTCGTCGGCCGCATACGCGTGCATGCTGCTGCTCCACTCGTCGAAGTGCTTCGGGTGGCAGTCGCGGCACGCCTCCGGGTCGAGCATCTGGTCGCGCGACGCGAGGCCGCCGCTGCAGGCCGCCAGCGCCGCCAGCGCCACCAGCGCAGCCGCCCGCGTCACCGCTCCGCCCCCGCCGCGATCCACTGGACGATCGCGCACGCCTCGCCCGGCGCGAGGTTCGCGCCCGGGGGCATCTTGATCGCGGGGTCGGTCGACAGCACCCGCCTCGCCAGTTCGCTGCACGCGGCGTCGCCGGGGACGACGCGGCCGTCCAGCAGCAGGTCGTAGGCCTCCTGCTCGTCGACGAACGCGAGTCCGGCGCGGCGCCCCGGATCGCCGTGGCACGAACCGCCGGGCAAGCCGCACTTCGGGGCCAACGTCCGCGCGTACACCTGGTCGAACACCGGCTCGTACAGCGGCTGGCACGACGAGTCGACCTCGATACAGGCGGCGGAGTCGGTTCCGCACGCCGCAGTGGCCACCGCGATCGCGCAACAGACCACAACACGCATTGGTAGATCCTTACTCCTTGTCCGTCTGTCGGCGGACGTTGAAGTCAAGACCCCCTTTCAAACCGTGCGTGCGGATTTCCCGCACACGGCTTACC
>RFGE01000029.1 GCA_003696105.1 Deltaproteobacteria bacterium
GGCTCGTCGTCGACCACGAGAATACGCTTCGCATCAGTGGCTGCGGCGGCTGACATGCGCTCTGGATTCTCCGTCGTTGTGCGCACCGGCCGGCGGCCTGAGCGGAAGGACGACCGAGAACGTCGCCCCTTCGCCGCGCTTGCTCGAGTAGGTCAGCTGACCACCGTGCGCCCGCACGATGTTGTCCGAGATCGACAGTCCGAGACCGGTTCCCTCTCCGACATCCTTGGTCGTAAAGAACGGGTCGAGGATGCGGTCGAGCAATTCCGGTTCGATTCCCGGCCCAGAGTCCCGGATTGTTACCTGAACGTGCTGACGATCCTCGGTGAGGCGGATGTCGACCCAGATCGTGCCCTCGCCTTCGATCGCCTGGGCGGCGTTCGTCAGGATGTTCATGAACACTTGGTTGATGTGGCCGGCATTGCAGACGATCTTGGGGAGGTTGGGCTCGAACGTCTTTTCGACCGTGATTCGGTTTTTCAGCAGCGGGCCGATCAGGTTGAGCGTCGTCTCGATGCCGGACACGATGTCGGTCTCCTGCAGATCGCCACCACCGGTTCGCGAAAACGCCTTCAAGTCGCGAACGATCGCCGCCGTCCGTTCCGCCCCGCTGCGAATGGAACGGATCAGCTTGCGCGAGTCCTCGACGAGAAAGTCGAACTCGATGTCGCGTTTGCGCTGCTCGATGGCATCGCGCAGGGTCTGTGGCACGTCGGGGTGACGATCGACTAGTTCCACGAGCCCCAGCAGATCTTCCATGTACCGGCCGAGGAAGTCGACGTTGCCGTACACGAAGTTGATCGGGTTGTTCAGCTCGTGCGCGATCCCAGCGACCAGCCGACCGAGCGACGACATCTTTTCCTGGTGGACGAGTTGGGCCTGCGCCTGCCGCAATTCGGCCATCGCGTGCTCGAGTTCGGCGGTCCGTTCGACCACCTTCTCCTCGAGAAGTTCCTTTTGTTCGCGCTCGCGCCGTAGCAGCTCCTGCAGCCGGCGTTGGATGCGGACGTCGGCCGTGACGTCGCGGTAGGTCTCGATGATGGTCCCGTCGTCGAGCGGCACGGCCGTCACGATGAACGTCAGTTCCTCGCCGTCGGCCCGGACCGCCTTGATCTCGTCCACGCGCAGCGGCCGGTCCACGTCGCGCGCCTTGCAGCCGAGACACGCGTTCTCGCAGATCTCGAGCGGAAACACCTCGTAGCAGTGCGCCCCCTCCGCAATGCGCCGTTCGAGCTGGCGTCCGCGCAGGCCGGTGAGTCCTTGGTAGGCGCGGTTGAAGTAAAGGATGCGGCGGTCCGCATCCAGGATCACTGCCGCGTCGACGCTCCCTTCGAGCAGCTCGCGGACGTGCTGGCGTACAACCTCCACGCCGGAATCAACCCTCCGTCAGGAACGACAGGTAGCGCTCGGGAAGGTCGTCGAACTCCATCTGCGTTGAGCAGTTGTCGCACGTAAACTCGGGCACGGAGCCGATGTTGCCCCCAGGGAACTGCGACTGCACGTCGAGCAGTTTTTCCTCCTCCCGACCGCAGTTCTCACAAACGTACGGGGCATAAAACGACCGCACCTTCGCGTTGCCGCGAAAGTTGTAGATCATGTTCAACTGCGTGACGATTGCCGGCGAGCAGTGCGTGAATGTCAGTTCGGTCACGCCGGGCAAGTCGCGGACGAAGTTGACCCATTCGCGCACGCCGCAGCTGTTGATCCGGCGCACTTCGGCCAGATGAAACACGACGTTCCCGCGGAGTCGTCGCCGCAGCTCGGAGAAGTCGGCGTTCTCGTCGATCTCGCCGAAGAACTCGACGGTCGTGAAGCCCGGCCGCTCCTTGATGCGCCAAGACAGAGCGACCGAATCCGCCTCAGGCCTGGTCAAGCGATCCGCCATGGGTTGCTACCCGTCTCGACGACGCCGGCATACGTGTCGCGGCGCTCGGTCACTGTCGCACCGGTGGTTCGGCAAAATGCTGTTTGACCTCCGTGAACCCTGGCTCGTCGATCGACTTCGGCGTTTCGATGACATCGGATGCATCGAGGCGTACGAACGGCGGCGTGGCGAACACGAAGCGTTTGATCCGGCGACTCAGGCTGCGGCGCAGCGCATCGAAAGGTTTGTCGTTCGCCGCGACGAATCCCGAGATCGCGCCCCCACCACCGTACGACACGACCGCGTTCCTCACGCGATTGACCACGTCCTTGTCGAGACGACCATTGACCTGCACGAACGCCGGCCCGGGCACCGGCGCCGTATCGAACACCTTGTTGAGGCCTTTGGCCTCGCCGACCGGCGCAAACACTGCTTCTGCTCCTTTGAACGAGGCGACCTCTGCCACGGCGCCCGTGAGCGACGGCTTGCCGACGAGCCCACCGAAGTGCTTCTCGCTGACTTCGGAGTCGAGCATCGCGTTGAACACGAAATCCTTGTCGCGGCAGCCCATCTTCACATACGCGAGCTTCTTGCCCTGCAGCGCCGGCATCCCCCCGCTCAGCCGCGAGTACAGCGCCCACCCGCGGCTCGCCCTGCCGCCAATCGTGCCGTTGGCGAGCAACGTCCAGCCGCGAGTGGCCGCGTAACACTGCGCGTCGACGATCGCGAAGTCGACCTTCGCCTTCTTGAGCGCGCTGAGGGTCGCAAACGCCTTCCC
>RFGE01000030.1 GCA_003696105.1 Deltaproteobacteria bacterium
CCGCCTCGCTCGGCTCGCCGCCCCCCGCCGCCTCGCTCGGCTCGCCGCCGCCCGCCGCCTCGCTCGGCTCGCCGCCGCCCGCCGCGTCCGCGCCGCCGGCCGGCCCGGCGCCGGCCGGCCCGGCGAACGCCGACAGGTCCGGCTCCTTGCACGACACGCCGAGCACGTTGTTCATCGCGGTGTCGGTCGCCTTGTCCGCCGCCCCCTTGACGAAATACCCGAGCCCGGCCATCAGCGCCGCCGACACCGCGACCATGAACAGCGTGAACCGGAGCTGATAGCCGCGGTCGAGCACCAGGTTGCGCCAGCTGCGCTTGTATCCTCTGTTTTTGGGCTTTCCCATGCGGCACCTCGCGGCTACGGCGTGCGAGACGCGATGGTCGGAATGATCTTCCGGCGCACCAGGTCCTCGACGACCGCCGCGACACAGTCTTGCTTCGCGTAGCCGATGTCCTTCGCGGAGTTGCTCGCCTGCACCTTCGCGCTGCCCTTGAGGAACCCGAACATGCTCTTTTCCGGGTAGCTCGCGAGCAGCATGCTCACCTTGCACGACACGACGGCGCTGGCGCCGCGCGCCTGCACGTCCAACTTGGTGATCGTGCCATCCACGTAGAACCCGGCCGCCCCCGCCTTGCGCAGCGCCCGCTTCGACGGCCGCTTGCCACCGGGCCACTTCGTGGTCATCCCCGTTGCGTGCTTGGCGAACGTCTTCGCCGCGGTGGTGCGCATCATCGCGACCATCGCGGCGCCGGCGCCGGCGTCGTCCGCCATGGGGCCGAGGTCGACGTACACCTTGGCCGCGGCGCCACCTCCTTCGATGGCTGCGATCGCGTCGTACGCCTTTTGCGCCTGTTTGCGCACGAATGCGTTGTCGTCCGACTTGGCCACGCGCGCCAGCGCGTCGGCGGCCGTCTTGCGCACCGCGGCGGGGGTCGCCGCGGTGATCATCTTGCCGAGCGATGCGGCGGCGACGCCGCGCACGGTCTTGTCGCGGTCGGCCAGGGCGCGGATGTACGCCGGAATCGCCCGCGGATCCCCCGTCTTCTGCAAGTTCAACGCGGCCGACAACCGCAGCTTGTAGTCGTCGGCCTCGAGCATGCGCCGGATCAACGTGTCGACCTTGTCGGCCCGCGCCGTGCCGCTCCACACCGCGACGAGCGCGAACGCCGCGACGGCGATCCGCAGGCGAAACGTGCAACGGGCTGGCGGCATGCGAGTGTGACGGAGCGCGCGCCCCGCGTGTTCACTGCCCCCTCGTGGCGCGCCGGTTCAGAGTACCTTGCCGGTTCACTCGCCCGCAAGGTACTCGGCCGCGAGTGCGACGTAGTGGTCGGCGCTCGTCTCGATCCACGCCCGCTCGGCGTCCGTCAGCGGGCGCTTGACGCGCGCCGGCGCGCCGACGGCGAGGTGGCCAGGTGGGATCTCGGTTCCCGGCGTCACCAGCGCACCCGCACCTACAATCGACCCGGCGCCGACGCGCGCCCGGTCGAGCACGACCGCTCCCATCCCGATGATGCAGCGGTCCTCGACCGTGCAGCCGTGCAGGGTGACCGAATGGCCGACCGTGACGCGATCGCCGACGAGCGTCGCGTGCCGGCCGCTGGTGACGTGGATGACCGAGTTGTCCTGGATCGACGTCTCGGCGCCGATGCGGATGTGGAACACGTCACCGCGCACGACCGCCCCGTACCAGATCGACGACCGGTCCCCGACGACCACGTCGCCGATCACCGCCGCCGTCTCGGCGACGAACACGCCGGCGCCCAGCGTGGGCCACACGCCGCGATAGCTACGCACGATCGACATCGACCCCCTGGCGCGAGAACCACCACGCGGCCGACAAGGCGCCCGCCGCCGCCCCGACCGCGTCGGCGACCGCGTCCCACGGCGACGACGATCGCCCGGGTGTGAGCGACTGGTACGCCTCGTCGACGGCGCCGAACGCCGCGCACACGATCGCCGAGATCGCGACCGCGATCACCGGGTCGACTCGGGGCGGGCCGAGCGACAGCGCCCGCGCCAGCAGCGCGCCGAGCACGAAGTACTCGCCCGCGTGCAACAGCTTGTCGAACGACCACAACGTCGGTGACTGCGGCATGCGCGACGCCGGGATCGACGACACGGCCAGGATCAGCGCGGCGTACACCGCGACCGGCAACCACGCGCGCATCACATCACCAGTTCGTCGACGACCTTGCGCAGGCTGTCGAGATTGTGGGCGACGACGACGCGGTCGCAGTGAGGCGCGTACTCGCGCATCGCGCTGTCGCCGAAGCCCCACGCCGACGGCGCCTCCGGATTGAGCCACCAAAGCTGTTTGGCCCGGCGGCGGATGTCTCCGAGCGCCGCGTGATTTGACGGGTGGTAGTTGTTGCGCCCGTCCCCGATCACGAGGACCGTCGTGCGCGGCGTCACCTTCGACATGTGGCGCGCGCAAAACTGGTCGAGCACATGCCCGTAGTTGCTGTTGGCGTACACGTTGACGACCGCTCCTTGATACGTCAACTCGACCGCGCGATCCAGGTCGTGGCGGCGGAATAGATCGGTCAGTTCCCCGAGTTCGGCGACGAACGCGAACGTGTGGACGCGGTCGAACAGCTCCTGCAGCGCGTAGACGAACTGGAGCATGAACCGCGACACGGTGCGCACCGAGTCGGACACGTCGCACAGCACCACGAGCCGCGGCTTCTTGCGCGGCCGATGGCGGAGCTCGAGCGACACCGGCACGCCGCCGGTCGCCAGGGATCCGCGCAACGTCTTGCGCACGTCGAGCCGACCGCGGCGGCGGCGTTTCGGCGCGAGTTGGACGCGCGCGCGCAGGATGCGCGCCAGGCGTGCGACCTCGGCGCGCAACTCGGCGACCTCTCGGTCCGTGAGCTGCGCCAGCGGTTTGTCCGCGAGCGTGCGCGCGGCGACCTGATCCAGGTAGTCGAGGTTGCGCCGGCGGAACTCGTCCTGCACGTAGTCGCGGATCGCCCGGCGCAGCGCGTCCAGATTGGCCGCGGCGAACGCGCGCAGCCGCTCGATGACCTCGGGCGACAGCCCCTGCGCCGACCCGACGAGACGCGCGAGCACCGCGTCGATGTCCGCCTGCGCGCCGCGCAGGTCGAGCGCCTGCGCGACCCGGTGGGCGAAGAACCCCGCCTGCAGCGGGGACACCATTCGATCGAGGTCGCCTTGCAGCCCGGCCGCCCGCACGAGCGGCGACACCGCCGGCGCGCGCAGGCCGAGGCCGACGCGAGCGACGGCGCCGAGATGGGCCGCCTCCGTCGCGAGGTGGGCGACGATGTGCTCGATCGCGTCGCCGGGGATGCCGGCGGCGCGGAGCGCGTCGACCAGCGGACTGCCGCGCGACGCGAGCGCCGCGCCCCGCAGGAAGTACAGGTCGAACAGCTCGTCGAACGCTGCGCGGTCGCCGGCGCGCTTGACCAGCGCCGCGGCGAGCGCCGCGCGCACGTCCTGCGCGCGGTCGACCCCGACGGCCGCGACCGCGCGCGCCGCGTCGATCACCTCCCCCGTCGACACGCGCACGCCGTTTTGCCGCAGCAGCTCGGCGAACGTCTCGATCGCGTCGATCATCCCCGATCGCCCCGCCGGCGTCACTCGCGCGCCAGCGCCTCCGCGATGCGCACCGCGCGGCCGATCTCCGCGGAGCTGGCGCCGACGGCGACGGCGCGCACGAAGCCGCGGCGGTCGATGACCACGATCGTCGGATAGGTCACGACCGGCAGGTACGCGCGCTTGACGGCGTCCTTGTCGTCGTACAGGGCGGCGAACCCGAGCGGACCGTGGTGCAGCACCGCGACGCCCGAGCCGGACGCCGCCGCCGACTTCGGCGACAGGTACGCCGCCAGCGCCTTGCGATCGCCGCCGGCGATGCCGAGCACGGCGACGTCGCCGGGGTGGCGCGCGGCCAACTGGGCCAGCGCGCGGTGGGCCAGCGGGCAGTAGCGGCACCACGTCGCGAAGAACTCGATCACGACGACGCGGCCGGCGTAGTCCGCGAGTGCACCGCTGGCCGCGCCGCTCGCGACGTCGAGCGCGAAGTCCGGCGCGGGCCGGTCGACGAGCCACCGCTCGAGCACCTCGCGATCGCCGAGCCGCGGCCCGAGGGTCGCGTGTACCGCGATCCGCCGGCCGTCGCGCACGATCGCCACCGCGACCCGGTCGCCGACGCGATGACCGGCGACCGCTGCGACGAGCTCGCGAGCGCTGCGCGTGCGCGCGGCGCCGAGGGCGACGATCTCGTCGCCCTCGACCAGCCCGGCGTCCTCGGCCGGCGACCCCGGCACGACCTTGCCGACGCGCACTCCGACGGATCCCGGCTCGAGGACGACGCCGAGCCACGGCGCGCCGCCCGCGACGGGCCCCGCGGCGGCGACGGCGGCCGCCGCGACGGCCGTCGCGACGGCGACGAGAGCGGCGTGTGCGCGCGGCATACGCCGCAGCATAGCGCCGCGCCACGACCGCGGCCAGGCGCACGCCGCGACGCGCGCGCACGCCGCCCGGCGCGCCCGGCGCGAACACGGCCGCACCGGCGGGCATCCGCCGGCACAGGCGGGGCCGCACCGCGAACGCCGCGCCGCGCGGCGCGCGCGCCGGCCTACGCGGCGCCTCCCGCTGCGCGCGCGGCCGGCACGGCGGGCGCCCGCCGTCACCCGGCGCACGCGCGCCGCGGCTCAGTTGGCGTAGCCGTTGGCGCGGAACCAGCGGATCGCCTTGTCGAGCGTCTCGCGCAGCGGCGTGCGCGGCATGCCGAGTTCGTTGCGCGCCTTGCTCGTGTCGAACCACAGTCGCCGCGTCGCGTACCGCGCCGCCTTGTACGTCATCGGCGGCGGCTTCTGCGTGCGCTCGGCGACCTGCTCCATCGCCCAGGCGATGCCCCACATCATCCGGCTCGGCAGCTTGCGCTTGACCGGCTTGCAGCCGCCGATCTCGGCGACCAGATCGTAGAACTCCTTGTAGGTGACGTTGTGCCCGCCGAGGATGTAGCGCTCGCCAACGCGGCCCTTTTCCTCCGCCAGCACGTGCCCCTCGGCGACGTCGTCGACGTCGACCACGTTGAAGCCACCATCCATGTACCCGGGCACGTTGCCGTTGAGAGTCTCGACGATGAATCGTCCGGTCGGCGTCGGTCCGATGTCTCGTTCGCCGAACGGGAACGCCGGGTTGACGACGACCACCGGCACGCCCTCGCGCGCGAACCGCAGCGCGTCGCGCTCGCTGAGCCACTTGGACCGCACGTAGTGGTTCGACTCGTCCCACAGATTGAACTCGGTCGTCTCGTCGGCGATGTCGCCCGACGGCGGCTGGCCGACGGCGGCGATCGAACTCGTATACACGACCTTCTTGAGGTTCGCCTTCATCGCCGCGAACAGCACGGTCTTGGTGCCCTCGACGTTGACCTCGTACATCAGCGAGTTGTCCGGCAACCACAACTTGTAGATGGCGGCGAGGTGGTAGAGCGTGTCGCACCCCTCGAGGGCCTGGCCGATTCGCTCGCGATCGTTGATGTCGCCCTCGACGTGCTCGACGTCGAGCCCCTCGAGGTTGCGCAGGTTCGCGCCCGGTTCGTTGTAGCAGCGCACCTTGCGGCCCCGCTCGAGCAGCTTGCGCACCACGTGCGAGCCGATGAACCCGCTGGCGCCGGTGACGAGAACCGTGCCGTCGCGCTTGGCCGCCTTGCCGCGACGCTTTTTCGGCGTGGACGATGCTGACGTGGTCGCCATCGGGCGCGGTTATAACGCTGTGCGGCATTCACGACAAACCGATATGTATTCCAATGTAGGATATTTGCCTTCATTATCGCACCCGCCGTACGATGCGCGCATGCGAGACACCGAAGACCGGCGCGCGCGCGACGACCAGCGCGTCTATATGCGCTTCGATAAGGCGTTCCCCGTGGTGATCGGCAGCGAGATCTACGGCGATTCCCGGGGCGTCGCCCGCAACATCTCGGCGGGCGGCATGTTCGTCGAGCTGATCGCGCCGCCGCCGATCGGAAGCGTCGTCACCGTCCGCTTCCGCATCCCCGACAGCGACGAGGACGTGGTCGCGCGGGCCGAGGTCAAGCACCACTACTGTCTCAACGTGACCGCCGCCGGCGAGCCGACCGCGGCGCGCGGCGTCGGACTGCGGTTCGTCGAGTACCTCCACGACGACAGCGGCCCTCGCGATCGCTACACGCGCCCCCGAACGATCCACTGACGGCCGGTCCCCGGCCGATCCCGCGGCGGGCCGGCCGATCCCGCCGCGGGCCCCGCGCCCGGATTTTGGGCGCGCGCGGGTCCTACGCTACGCTTGCCCCGTGCAACGCTCACGCTTTCCGGGGGCGCGCCGCGCGGCGGCGGCCGTCGCGACCGCGCTCGCGGTCGCGGCCGCGTCCGCCGCCGCTCAGACCGCGCCCGCCCCGTCGCCCGGCGCCGCCCAGACCGCGCCCGCCCCGTCGCCCGGCGCCGCCCGCGCAACGCCTGGCGGCGACGCGCGCACCGTGGACGAACTCGCCGCGTTCCTCAAACGGCCGCGGCGGTCGACCGAGCCCCAACGCCGCGCGGTGCTCGACGCCATCGGCGCCGAGGTCCCCGACGCCCGCGGCCGCTTTCAGACGCCGAAGCGCGACCCGCGCGAGCGCGATCCGGAGGGCGAGCCCGACTGGTTGGCGTCTTTGGCGTCACTTCCCGACGGCACGCCCGGCCTCGCCGACGTACGCGCCGACGTCGAGGCGATCCGCTCGCTGGCGGCGACGCGGTCGTTTCGCGCAGCCGACGTACTGTTGCGCTTCGCGTTCTCCGACGTGGGGTTGATCTACCGCGATGAGTGCGGCCGGACCCTGCGGCGCATGGCGCCCTACTCCCTTCCCGCGCTGATCGTCGCGTCCAAGGGGCGCCGTGGCGACAAGGCGCGCTACGCGCGCTACCAGCTCGAGCGGCTCGACCGAGAGGACCCGAAAAAGGCGCTTCGCTATGCGCCGAACGACGCCGTCAAGATCGCCATCCTCGACGCCTACCGCAAAGTGCGCCACCGCGAGGCGGTGCCCGCCGTGCTCGCCGCGGTCGACGACGTGTCGCCGGCCGTGCGCGAGGCGGCGCGGCGCGCGTGGATGGCGTACGTCACCGGCCCGCCGCCGCCCGAACCGCCCAAAAAGCGGCTGCAGCTGCCCGGCGGCAAGCTCACCGAGGAGGAGCAGCCGCTGTTTCTGAACGCGCGCGACTTCGCCGCGCACGAACTGCGTCGGACGTACGAGCGCCAGCTCGGCGAGCGCCCGCCGCGCGGCATGTCGCTCGCCGACATGAGCCGCGCCCTGTTCGACTGGTACGACGCGCGCCGCGCGCGCGCGGTGGACGCCGCGTTCGAGCGAGGAATCGCGCGCGCGGCGGCCGGCGAGTGGGCCGCCGCGGTGGCCGCGTTCGACGAGGTGTTGGTCGCCGCGCCCGACGACCCGCGGCGCCCGAAGATGGCCGAAGCGTATCTGCAGCGGGCGGGCGAGTTGTCGCGCGACGGCCAGTGGGACGCCGCAGCCATCCTGTACGGCAAGGCCTACGCAATGGCTCCGACCGGACCGCTCGCCGACCGCGCGCGCGCCGGTCAGTTGGTTGCGCACGGAAGGGCCGTCGAAGCCGCGGGCGGAGACGCCACGCCGCTGTACCGGCGGGCGCTGGAGTTCGTGCCGGACCACGAGGGCGCACGGGCGGCGCTCGCCGGGGACGCGCCGGCGCCCGCGGCGCCGCCCGCCCGCGACGCGGCGCGCCCGGCACCTCGCTGGGCCCTGTATGCCGGGGCTGCCGGCATCGCGGTGGCGCTCGCGCTCGCCGCCGTCGGACTTGCAGAGCGCCGCCGGCGCGCCGGGCGCGCGCACCAGCCCGCCCGCGCGCGATGACGCTGATCGCACTCGAGGGCATCGACGGCGCCGGCACGACGACGCAGGCGCGACGACTCGCCGGCGCGCTCGCAACCGACGGCTGGCCGGTTCATCTCACTCGCCAACCGAGCGACGGTCCGATCGGTCGTCTGCTCCGCGACCTGCTCGCGGGGGCGCACGCGCCGGTCGACCGCGTGACGATGGCGCTGTTGTTCGCGGCCGACCGCGCCGACCACCTGCACCGCGAGGTCACGCCGGCGCTCGCACGCGGAGCCGTGGTCATATCCGACCGCTGGTACCACTCGTCGCTCGCCTACCAGGGCGGCGCCGACGCGCGGGACTGGGTTCGCACCATCAACCGGCACGCGCGCGCGCCAGATCTCACGATCTTTCTCGAAGTGCGCCCCGAAGTCGCCGCCGCACGGCGTGCCGCCGCCGGACGTGCGGAGGAGCTGTACGACCGCCTCGACACGCAGCGCCAGATCGCCGCGAACTACCGCGACGTGCTGGCCGAGTTGGACGGCGAGCGCATCGAGATCGTCGACGGCGAACAGCCGCCGGACGCGGTCGCCGCGCGCGTCGTCGAACTCGCGCGCGCGGTGTGCGGCCGCCGGAGGTCCGCGTGACCGCGCGGCGACTAATGTGGCGAGCGGCGTTGGCGGCGGCGGCGTGTGCCGGCTGCGGCGGCGCACCGGCCGGCCGCCCGGGCGCCGCTCCGGTCGCGCCGCGCGGACCCTCCGCACACCGCGCCGCCGACCCGGCACCGGCGCGCGCCGCGGACCGGCGGCGCGCCGACGTGCAACCCGCGGTGTCGCGCGCGCCAGCGCCCGGGACGATCGCGCGCGCCGACCTGCTCGCGGTGCTCGACGCGGGCCCGGGTCGGTTCCTCGCTCACGTCGAGGTCTCGCCGGTATTCCGCGGCGGCGCGTTCGCGGGCTGGCGCATCGAGCGGTTCGCGCCGATCGACGCGCGCCTGCGCGGCGCCCCCGTCCGGCCCGGCGACGTGATCGTCCAGGTCAACGGCCGACCGATCGCCCGCCCCGAACAGCTCCAGCGAGTGTGGGACGACCTGCGCCTCGCGGACGAACTGGTCATCGACGGAGAACGCGGCGGCGCGCCGTTCCGCATCCGGTATCGCATCGATCCGTGACCGTCCGCCGCGCCGCGCGCCCGCCGGCGCTCCGCGCTGTGCGCCGCCGTGCTACCCTCGCGACATGATCGCGTACGAGGAGTTGGTGGCCGCGCTCACGGCGTGGCGACGCCGCAACGGACTGCCCACCACGCCGCCTGACTATGGCGAGCCCGTGTCGGTCGCGCCGGCGGCCGCCGGCCCCGCGGCGCCCCCCGACGAGGTCTACGACCTCAGCGACGATTCGGGCCTGATCGTCGCCGAGGAGATCGGCGCAGAGGACGGCGCGTTCGCGCACGCCGACGGCGAGGCCGACGAACCCGCGGGCGCCTACGCCGATGCGGCCGATGCCTACGCGCAGCCGGACGCCGCCTACGCCGATGCGGCCGATGCCTACGCGCAGCCGGACGCCGCCTACGCCGATGCGGCCGATGCCTACGCGCAGCCGGACGCCGCC
>RFGE01000031.1 GCA_003696105.1 Deltaproteobacteria bacterium
CCGATGATCTCGTCGCCGACGAACTTGTCGAGGGTTCCCCCGTGCCGGAACAGGATCTCGACCATCACCTCGAAGTACTCGTTGAGGGTCGAGACCACTTCTTCGGGCGGGCGGCCGTCGGACATGGCGGTGAACCCGCGAATGTCCGAGTAGAGCATCGTGACCTCGTGCAGCCGGCCACCTTTTTCGATTTGCAGTTCGCCCTTGAGAACCTGTTCGACGACCGACGGCGGGACGAGCCGGGAAATCTGCGCGCGTGTTTGCGCTTCTTGCTCGATGCGGGTTGCGAGTCGTGCGTTCTGGATCGCGATGGCCGCCTGCGCCGCCATTCCCATGCAAATCTGCAGATCTTTCTCGGTGAAGGCATTCGTCGCGATCTGCGAGTCGAGGTGCATGATGCCGAGGATTTCGTCGCCATGGAGCAGAGGGACCGTCATGGTCGACCGAATCCCCTGCATGATGATCGAGTGGGCGCCGGAAAACCGCGAGTCCATGGTGGCGTCCGACGACAGCACGGCTGCTTTGCTTTTGATGACCTCGTTCGTGACCGTCGTGGACAGCACGATGTTGTTGTCCGTGCGTCCGTCGCGCGTCTTGAGGTAGCGCGGGACGAGCTCCCCGTTGCTGTCCATGAGCAAAATCACGCCGCGGTCAGCCGGAAGCAGCTCGAACGCTTTGTCGAGAATCTTGGGGAGCAGTCGCTCGAGGTCCAGCTCGGTGCTCGTCGCTTTGGCGAGTTCATGGCCGATACGCAGCCGCTCGTAGTCGCGGCGAAGTACCTTTTCGTCGGTGATGCTGGACTCGCGCAGGAACTCGCCGCTGTCGGCGGCGATCTTCTGTCGGATGTGGCTTTCGGTGAGGCCGGGCGAGATGGTGACACGCGTGAGCGCCTCGTCTTCGCCGCTGTCTTCGACGTAGAGCAGGCGCGTCGACCCCATGCAGATCTCGTCGCCGTCGCGAAGCTCGTACTCACTGATGCGCTCGCCGCGGATGTAGGTCCCGTTGAGCGAGCCGAGGTCGCGCAGTACGTACTTGTGGTCGGGCGTTCGGTGAATCTGCGCGTGTTCCTTGGAGATGATCCGGTCGAGGATCTGGATCGTGTTGTCCGGATGCCGCCCGATCGAGTTGAACGCACCCAGTTCGAACTCTTGCCGGTCTTCGCTGGAAATGAGGATGAGTTTCGCCATGGTGGCGGTCGTCAGTTACGAACTCGCGGTGTCGCTCGCGCGGCGTGTGGGCGCAGTTTTCGTGGATCGGGCGGCGAACATGCGGCACGGTCCACTCCGGTCGCGGGCGACGCGACGGCCGCGGGTCGTGCGTCCCTGTGACCGATGTTCACCATGAGGCCCCAGCTATCGAATCGTATTGCGGGTACACGCCAAGGTAAAGGGGCATCGTCGGAGTTCGCGCGGGCGGGCCGGCGGGCCGAGACGATCCGCACGATCGTGCAGGACGCCGGCGGACGGGCGACCGGGAGTCGGCGAGCCCGCCGGTCGCCCGATCCGGTGGGCGGCGGGAACGCGCGTCCGTCGCGCATCGCGGTGCGGGCGGTGCTCTGGGCACCGGCGGCGCGCAGGACACCCGCGGTGGGCCGCGGCGCGTACGGTCGCGGCGGCGGGTGCCGCCCGCGCGGTCGTCAGTCGCGGTCCAGATCGACGGAGCGCGTGAAGTGCAGCGACGTCGTCTTGCCGAACGGATGGCGCACGACGACGGAAAAATCCGCGTACAAGGTGCGCAGATCGTCGGAGAAGTACACGTTGACGGCGTCGTCCGGGATGCCCCCGAGCGCGACGATCTTGCGGCGCACCTTTTCGGCGAGATCCTGCGCGCTGGTCGTGCCGAGCCACCGGTCGGTGGCGAACGGATCCACCTCCGCCCCCTCGTAGCGCGCCTCGTCGAGGATGACGTCTACGTCGCTGACTTTGAGGTAGACGGGGACGAACTTGATCGCTCCGTAGATGAGCCCGGCGACCAACACCGCCAGCGCGAGCGCGACGAAGTTGGGGCGGGGCAGGCGAGCCCGGCGTGCCATGCGTGGAGGTCGCGACGACCGATGACCGGTGTGCGACAGTCGACATGTTAGGTTCTTCGATCGAGGGCGCGCAAGCCGAGGAGACCGACGCTCGCCCACAGGGCCATGCCGACGACCTGCGTCGACAGGCTGTAGGCGAGGACGGTCGCGGCGCGCGCGTCCGCCGTGGCTCCGGGCGCGAACTCGGCGAGCAAGACGACACTTGCGGCCTGCGTGGTGCCGAGGCCGGCCGGCGAGATCGGTACGGCGGCGAGGAGGAAGATGACCGGCAAGCGCGCGAGGGCATCGGGCCACGCGACGCGCACGCCGAACAGCCGCAGAGCGGCCCAGTGCAACGCGAGGAGTCCCGCAACGTACGGCACACGCGCGGCAGCCGCCCGCGCCGTCCCCAACAGGCCCGCGTCGAACATCGGCCGCAACAGCGCGCGATCGGCGAGCCACGCGGGCCGCCACCACAGCGCCACGGCCGCGATCGCGCCGCCCGCCCCGATCGCTGCGACGAGCCAGCGCAGGCCGGCGGCCTCGGGGACGGCGCCGCCGGCCAGGCCGATGCCGACCGGCGCAGCGAGCACCAGCAGGAACGCGCCGGTCGCCAGTCCGACGGCGCCGATGCCGTCCACCACCGGAATGCCGTGGCGGCGGCGAAGCAGGTAGACGAAGCCGCCCGCTCCCGCGCCGTAGTTGAGCAGCGCCAGCAGGTACGACGGTGCTCGGGCCGCGAGCACCGCGCGCGGCGACAGCGGAGTCGCGGGCAGCGCGGCCCGCACCGCGACCCACAGGGCGAACACGTCGGCGGCGACGAGCGCGGCAACGGCGGCCGCCATCAATCCGAGCAGCGCCGCGATGGGCGCTGCCGCGAGGGCGCTGGCGAGGGCGGCGCGGTCGACCGAGGCGGCGACGGCGGCGAGGATCGCCGCGGCGACGAGCCACGGCGCGGTCGCGCGGGCGAGGCGGCGCACGCGAGCGGTCGTTCCGCCGGTCACGATCGGCATTATTGCGCGAGCCG
>RFGE01000032.1 GCA_003696105.1 Deltaproteobacteria bacterium
CCAGCCGCCCACCTACGCGTTCGATCTGAACGTGTCCGTCGCCGCGGGCATGCCGATCCGAGCGCTGGCGTCGCCGTCGCACGCGATCCGCACCGCGTGGGGGCCGGGCAGGCGCGAGGCCCGCGTCCAGCTCGACCCGAGCGAGGCGCTCGGCGGCAACCGCGACTTCGTGCTGCGCTATCGTCTCGCCGACGCCGACCTCGCGTCCGGCATGCTGCTGTACGACGGCGGCGACGAGCGGTTCTTTCTGATGACGGTGCAGCCGCCGCCGCGCCCACCGGCGGACATGGTGCCGCCGCGCGAGTACGTGTTCATCGTCGACGTGTCCGGGTCGATGTCCGGTTTCCCGCTCGACACAGCCAAGGCGTTGATGCGCGACCTCGTCGCCGGGCTGCGGCCGACCGACCAGTTCGACGTCGTGCTGTTCGCCGGCGCGTCGTCCGTCTACAGCGACGTGTCGGTGCCCGCAGCGCGCGACCGGATCGCCGACGCGCTGGCGTGGATCGATCGGCAAGGCGCGGGCGGCGGCACCGAGCTTCTGCCGGCGCTGCAGACCGCGTTCGACCTGCCGCAGCCGAGGGCCGGCGTCGCGCGCACGTTCGTCGTGATCACCGACGGCTACATCGCCGAAGAACCCGAGGTGTTCGACACGATCCGCCGCCGCGCGGGCGACGCCAACGTGTTCGCGTTCGGCATCGGCGACGGCGTCAACCGCCACCTGATCGAAGGGATCGCGCGCGCCGGCCGCGGCGAGCCGTTCGTCGTGGACTACCCCGGCAGCGCGACGGCCGCCGCCGCGCGGTTTCGCGACTACGTCGCCGCGCCCGTGCTCACCGACATCGAGATCGCGTTCGACGGCTTCGACGCGTACGACGTCGAGCCGATCGCGCCGCCGGACGTGTTCGCCCAACGGCCCTTGGTCGTGTTCGGCAAGTGGCGCGGGACGCCGCGCGGGACGATCCGCGTCACCGGCGTGTCCGGCCGCGGCCGCTTCGTCGACACGCTCGACGTCGGCCAGTTCACGCCCGACCCGCGCAACCGCGCGCTCGCCCTGCTGTGGGCGCGCGACCGCATCGCGCGCCTGTCCGACTACGCGACCGGCGACGCCCACCGCGACGAAGTGCTCGCCCTCGGCCTGCGCTACAACCTGCTCACCAAGTACACGTCGTTCGTCGCGGTCCATCACGTCGTGCGCGCGGCGCAGGCCGCCGTCCCGGTCGATCAACCGCTGCCGCTGCCCGCCGGCGTGAGCGACACCGCGATCGGGGTCGGCTCCGAGCCGCCGCTGGCGCCCCTTCTGGCCGCGCTCGCGCTCGCGGCGGCGTTCGTTGCGGCGCGCCGCCGCCGGGAGGCCCCGTGACCGCCGCGGCGCTCGCCCGCCGGCCGCGCGCGGACGCCGCGCTCGCGTGGCGCGCGGCCGCCGCCGTCGCCGCCGCCGCCGTCGTCTACGCCGGCAAGGCGCACTATCGCGATGCGACCGCCGCCGATCTCGCGTGGATCCTCGCGCCGACCGCGCGCGCGGTGTCGTGGGCCGTCGGCGGCGCGTTCGCGTTCGAGCCGGGCGCCGGCTGGGTGAGCGCCGACTACCGGTACATCATCGCGCCGAGTTGCGCGGGCGTGAACTTCGCGCTCGCCGCGTTCGTCGCGGTCGTCCTGGTGTGGCTGCCGGGCGTGCGCGGGCCGCGGTCCGCCGCGGCTCGCGTCGCCGGCGCCGCCGCGGTCGCCTACGCCGCGGCGCTGGCGGCCAACGCGGTGCGGCTGTCGCTCGCGATCGCGCTCCACCTGCGCTGGATCGACGCGCGCGGCGCCGACCCCGCGGCGCTGCACCGCGCCGTGGGGATCGCGGTATACCTCGCCGGCCTCGCCGGCGTGACCGCGGCCGCGCGCGCGCTGGACCGCTCCGCCGCGCGCCCGCCGGCCGCGCGCGCGCTGGCCGCGGCGATCGGCGCCTACCTGGCGATCGCTCTCGCGGTGCCGGCGCTGCGCGGCGCCGCCGGCCGGCCGGGGTTCGCCCGTCACGCCGCCTGGGTGCTCGGCGGCTGCGCGATCCTCGCCGGCGTCGCCGCGGCCGCGGCCGCCATCCGCCGGCTCGCGCGGCGCGGGCCGAGTGAATCATCCCGGCCCGCCGCGCGTTCAACGGAGGCCGCTCCGGCGGCGCTCTCGTCGTCCCGAGGAGGTTCCACATGACCTGTCGCGTTGCACTCCGCGTGCCCGTCGCTGTCGCCGTGTGCGCCGGCGCGCTGGCCGCCGCGCCCGCCGCCCGCGCCGACCAGTGCGCCTGGGTCGAACCCGAGGTCGCCGCCCGGGCGAGACACATCGTCGCCCGCAACCCGAACTGGCTGCCGTGGTGCGAGCCGTGCGGCGAGCCCGCCCCGGGGACGCCGCGACGCGCGCAATCGGTCGTCGAGCGCCCGGTCGACCACGGCGATTGGCAGCTGTTCGTCGACGACGAGCCGGTCGACCTGGCCTACACGTTCGTCGAAGTCGCGCCGGGCCGGTTCGACAACCTCGCGCGGCTGGCGGGATGCGCCGCGTTCGGCGTGTCCGAGCACGTGCGCGTCGACCGCGTGACGCCGACCGGCGTGCTGCTGGCCGGATCGCCGGCACCGCCGCCAGCGGTCGTCGAGGCCGACCCGCCCGCGGTGTGCCCCGCCGCGGCGGCCTCCGTTCCGGTCGATCGGGGACCGCCTGCCCCGCCCGTTCCGGCGTGGCTCATGGCGCTCGCGTGGACCGGTGCGCTCGTACTCGGCGGCGCCGTCGGCGCGCTCGCCGGCGCGCTCGCCGTCCTGCACACGCGACGTTGCCGATGCAACGCAATTCCCCGCGCGATCGCCGTCAGCCGGCGAGCGCCGCGATGAGCCGCCGCATGTCGTCCGGCAGCGGCGACTCGAACCGCAAGGGCTCGCCGGTGATCGGGTGCGCGAACGCCAGCACCGCCGCGTGCAGCGCCTGCCGGTCGATCCGGTCCGCGAACGGCCGGCGGCGCCGGCCGTAGACCGCGTCGCCCACGACCGGCGAGCCGGCGTCCGCGAAGTGGACGCGGATCTGGTGGGTGCGGCCGGTGGCGAGCGTGCAGCGCACCACCGCCGCGCCGGCGAGGTCTTGCACCACGCGCCAGTGCGTCACCGCTCGCTTGCCGCGCGCCACCTTCGACGAGAACTTCTTGCGGTCGTTCGGGTGGCGGCCGTGCAGCGTGTCGAACACGCCCTCGCGCGCCCGCGGCGGCGGCGCCACCACCGCGATGTACTCGCGCTCGATCGCGCTGCCCTTGCCGGAGGCGAACCGGTCGACCAGTGCCCGGTGCGCCGCGTCGGTCTTGGTCGCGACCATCACGCCGGAGGTGTCCTTGTCGAGGCGATGGACGATGCCCGGGCGCAACGCCCCGCCGATCCCGGACAGGTCGCGGCAGTGCGCGAGCAGCGCGTTGACCAGCGTGCCGTCGGGATGGCCCGGCGCCGGGTGGACGACGAGCCCGGCCGGCTTGTCGATCGCGATCAGGTGCTCGTCCTCGTACAGCACCGTCAGCGGGATGTCCTGCGGCACCGCGCGCGCCTCGACCGGCGGGCGCACGACGACTTCGACCGCGTCGCCCGGGCGCAACCGATAGCCGGGGCGCGCGGCCGCGCCGTTGACGGTGACGTCGCCGGCGTCGATCAGGCGCTGCGCCTGCGCGCGCGACAGCGCGCGAACCCGGTCCGACACGATCCGGGCCACGAACTGGTCGAGCCGAACGCGATCGGCCCCCTCGAAGACGACCCGCTGGCGCGCTACCAGATCTTCGATTTGACGTGCCCCTTCGACTTGACCAGAACGTCCACGATCGCGCGGTCGTAGATGTTTTGCTCGAAGATCTCCGGGGTCACGCGGCTCTGGAACAACTCGCGACCCTCGTCGATCTCCTCTTTCATCACCTCGAACAGGGTGTCGTTGGCGATGCCTTCGAGGATCTTCGCCTCGTGGTACAGAGTGAGGTCCGACGCGATCGCCCGCGCAAGCTGGCGCGCGCGCTTCGGGTTGTCGATCGTGGTCGCCATGGATCGCCAGTTTACCAGCCGGGCGTGCCGCCTTCCACCTGCGACGGCCGCCACGGCGCGTCGAGGTCCGGCACCGCGACGTCCTCGCGCTCGAGCGACCGGCCCGCGCCGGGGTAGGCCGGGTCGTCGAAGCTGGTGACGATGCGGCCGCGTCCGTCGACCACGACCAGCGCATCGGCATAGTCGAGGTCGAGGCCGTCGGCCGCCACCGCGATACGCCCGCCGGCCGGCACCGCGCCGGACAGCGCGATCTCGCCGCCGTCGCGGCCGCACAGAACCAACCCGGCCAGCGGCGTGTCGCCGCCGTCGAGGTTCGCCAGCTCGACGAACGGATCGTCGCCCTCGCCCACGAACACCTCGCTGATCGCGACCGGCGCGAGCCCGGTCGTGTCGGTGTTGGGGCCGGCGCTGCGGTCGTACGCGCGGCGCCACGCGGCGTAGTAGTCGCGCGCGACCTGCGGGTCGCGCACGATGACGACGCTCTCGTCGTTGGACGTGGCCGCCTTTGCAGTCAAGTTGAACGAGCCAGTGATGACGGTGGCGCCGGGGGTGCCGTAGTCGATCACGATGACCTTGTTGTGCAGCAGCGCGTCGAAGTACGGGCGGCGCACGTCCAACCCGGCGCCGACGAGCGCGCCGTATTGCGTCGCCGCGTTGGCGGAGCGGCGGTCGACCACGCCGCGCACGTCGACGCCGCGGTCGGCAGCCGCGAGCAGCTCGGCGCCGATCTCCTCGTCGTAGAACGAAAACTGCGAAAAGTAGATGCTGCGCCGCGCCCCGCGGATCGCGTCGAGGATGTGTCGCCGCGGGTCGTCGGTCGGCGCAAAGTAGACCTCGATCCGCGCGCCGTCGACGTAGGCGACGTGACCGCCGCCGTCGCGTTTGCTCGGGCCGAACGCGCCGGCGAACATCTCGTCGACCTCCGCGGCGTGCGTCGCCGCGAGTGCGGGCGAATCGATGGACATCGCATTGTCCCAGGCGATGAATCCGCGGCCGTCCTCCGCCAGCGGGTTGTACGAGCCGGTCCACACCCACCGGCCGTCCCGAACCAGGAACTTGTTGTGCTGCCGTGCGGTGCGGCCGTCGCCGACGACGGCCACCCCCGCCGCGCGCAGGGTGCCGTACGCGCCGGCGTAGCTCGGGTCGTCGAGGTAGGTCGAGTCCGTCACCACGCGCACGCGCACGCCGCGCCGGGCGGCGTCCGCGAGCGCGGCGACGACCTGCGGGTGATCGATTTGGTACAGCGCCGCGTCGAGGGAGAAGCGGGCCTCCTCGATCCACGCGGCGAGCGCCGCGGGCAGCGGGTTGGCTGCCTGCACCCCCGGCAGCGCGAACCAGGTGCGAATGCGGCCGGTGTCGACCGCGTTGCGCACGCCCGCGGTCGCGCCGAACCGCGACAGTTGCCAGCGCGTCTTGAGCCGCCGCTCGACCGACACGCCCGGCGCCGCCGGCTCGGTGGCGTCCGCGCGGTCCGACACCCACAGATCGGGCGTGCGCACGATCAGCCGCTTGCTGTAGCGCAGCAGCGCATCCAGCGGCTTGGAGGTGGCTACCGCCGGCACCCAGGCCGGCAGGCGCGCGAGGACGTCCGAGCCGGCGTCGGCCACGACGGCGAGCCCGCCGGGCGGCACGACGTGGGCGCGGCCCGGATGCGGCTGGAGCACGACGCGGCGGTAGCTGAACGACACCCGGAAGTCGACCAGGTCCACGGGCGCGGCGCCGTCGTTGCGCAGCTCGACGAAGTCGTCGCCTACCTCGACGACGACGATCGGCCCGGCCATCGACTCGAACTTGCCGTCCCGGGTCTCGTCCCAGCCGCCCTCGGGCTCCGTCTCCTCGTAGCCCGCCTGTTCGGGTGCGCACGCCGCGGCCGCGACCCACACCGCCATCAGGTAGGAAAACCAACGCATCGCGCGCCCGCCATAGCAATCGGCGCGCCAGGCATTTCCTCTCAAATTCCCGTACGCTACGCGCCGGTCGGCCCCGTCGCGGTGGCAGCGCCAGCTGCCGTCGACGCCGCATGCGACACCCCCGGCGTCCGGGTGTCCACGAATGCGACAGTTTCGGCCACGGCGCGCCTGCGGCGTCCGAGCGGCCCCCGCCTCCGTCAGCCGGGCTGTGTCGCGGCGCGCGCCCGGCGAAACCGCGCCAGATACGTGTCGACGACGCGCTCCTCGTCCAGCTGCAGCATGCGGGCGATCTGAACGAGGAACCCGCGCACGTACACGGTGGCGGGCAGTTTGCGCACGTTCTCCTCCTCGATCGCCTCGAGGTAGGCCATCCCGATCTTGGTGCGCTCGGCGATCGCGCGCAGGTCGATGCCCATCGCCTCGCGCACCTCGCGAAGCAGCGCTCCGGTGAACTCGGTGTCCGGCGCGAGCGGCGGCGGCGACGGGCGCGGCGGCGGCGCGGGCTCGGCGGGCGCGGCGCGATCGACTGCCGCGAGCGCGTTGTCGCTGTCCTCGCGGCGCGCGGCCTGCGGCACGCCGCCCGGAAACAGCGCCTGATCGTAGGCCTTGCGCGACGTGGGGTCCATCAATGTCTCGTACGCCTCGTCGAGCTTGACGTGCAGGTCGTCGAGCCGCGATTTGTTGTACAGCGCACCGACCACCAGCGAGTCGCGCCCATACACCTCGCGCACCCGACGGTTCGCCCGCCGGATCTCCTCCTCGGTCGCACCGGGGTCGACGCCGAGCAGGTCGTAGTACGTCTCCGGGGACGCGGGCAACGCCGGCAGTTCGGCGGTGTCGCGGCCGACGAGCCGCCGCGCGACCTTTTCGAGGCAACGCGCGACCCGCGACTCGGGATGCTCGACGAGCAACGGCCGGCGCCGGCGCACCGACACGGATACCGCGTCGTCGTATTCGAGGTAGCCGAGCGGATCGACCGGCACGCCGAACCGGCGCTGCACCGCCCGCGCGAGATCGCCGCACAGCGCCATGTCGGCCTTGGACCGCGCCATGTTCACGACGAGCCGCGGGCGAAACCGGCGCATCTCCGCGTCCACCCGGTCCGCGAGCCCCTCGTCGAGGTCGCGCGCCCGGTCGCGGATGTCGATCGGCGACGGGATGCCCCCCTCGTACATGCGCAGCTCGTCCGCGGGGAAATCGGCGGCGGCGCCGATGCCCACCTTGCGAAGCCGGCGGACGAACGCGGCGCGCATCAGCCGGTAGCCGAGTTCGACCGCGGGCGGCTCCGGCACGACGACCACGACGCCGGCGTCGGCGACCAGAAACAGGTCCAGGGTCGTGCCGGCGGTGCCGCCGGCGAGGTCGAGTACGACCACGTCCGCGTCGATCTGGCGCAGTCGCGCGATCAGCTTGTTGACCTGCGCCGACTTGGGGTTCGCCGCGGTCGCGGGGTCGCCCTCGGCCGCGAGCAGCCCGAGCGACGGGATGCCCGTGTCGACGATCACCTGGTCGACCGGGACGCTCGCGTTGGCGAGCAACTGCGCGAGCGTGTGGTGCGGCCGCGGTACCCCGACGAACTGGTGCAGGTTGGCGCTGCCGAACGCCGCGTCGACGACTACGACGCGGCGGCCGAGCGTCGCGAGAAAGATGCCGACGTTGGCGGCCACCAGTGACTTGCCAGTCCCGCCTTTGCCGCTGGCGACGGCGATGATGCGAGGTCCGCCCTCGGGGGCTTCCTTTCCCGCCACAGCCGGCAGACTATCACAGCGAGCGGATCGCGTCGGCCACCGAGGCGACCTCGGCGTCGCGCACGGTGCGGACGTCGAGCCACACCTCGTCGTCCGCAATTCGACCGACGATCGGCACCGGCCGCGCGCGCAGCTTGCGGTCGATCGCGCCGGCGCTGCAGCCGGGCCGGTCGGGATCGCGCGGCCGCAGCGCGACCGCCCACGACGGCAGCGCCGCCCGCGGCATCGCGCCGCCGCCAACCGCCGAGTCGCACGCTCGAACCGCGACCGCCAGCCACGCCGGCGGTTCGCCGACCCGCGCGACGATCGCGTCGGCGCGCGCGCGAAGCTGCTCGGCGCCGGCGCGAAGCATCGCGATCGCCGGGATCTGATCGAGCGCCCCGTCGCGGTAGAGCGACGCGGTCGCCTCGAGCGCGGCGATCGTCATCTTGTCGGGGCGCAAGGCGCGCATCAGCGGATGGGCGCGGACCGCGGAGATCGCCGCCGCGCGCCCCGCGAGCACGCCGGCCTGCGGGCCCCCGAGCAGCTTGTCGCCGGAAAACGTCGCCAAGTCGACCCCGGTGGCGAGCGCCTCGCGGACGCTCGGCTCGCCCGGCAGGCCGATCGCCCGCTGGTCGGCGCTCGTAATCAGCGCACCGGATCCGAGATCGATCATCGTCGGCAGACCGTGCGCCCGGCCGATCGCGACCAGCTCGTCGAGTTCCACCTCGGCGGTAAAGCCGACCACATCGAAGTTGGACCGATGCACCTTCAATAAAAGTGCGGTGTCGTCACAAATTGCGGCCGTGTAGTCGCGGGCGTGGGTCTTGTTGGTGGTGCCAACCTCGACGAGGCGCGCGCCCGACAGGCGCATGACGTCGGGAATGCGAAACGACCCGCCGATTTCGACCAGCTCGCCGCGCGATACGACCACCTCGCGCCCGGCGGCGAGCGCCGACAGGGCGATCAGGACCGCCCCGGCGTTGTTGTTGACCACCGCGACGTCCTCGGCGCCGGTGAGGTCGCGCAACACGCCGGCCAGATGGGCGTGGCGCGACCCGCGGGAACGACCGTCCACGTCATACTCGAGGTTGCTGTAGCCGGTGGCGATCTCGCGGACGCGGTCCGCCGCCGCCTCCGGTAGCGGCGCGCGGCCCAGGTTCGTGTGCAGCACAACGCCGGTCGCGTTGATCACACGCCGCAACGACGGCCGGACCAGATCGCGAGCGATCGCCTCCACCTCGGCAGCGGTGACGTCGGGCCGCTCCGCCTCTCCCGCGAGGATCTGCCGGCGGCGCCGGTCGATCGCCCGCCGCGCCGCCTCCGCGACCGCCCAGCGCGGCGCCGCGATCGCCGCCACGTCCGACTC
This sequence comes from Deltaproteobacteria bacterium, assembly GCA_003696105.1. Taxonomy (NCBI): domain Bacteria; kingdom Pseudomonadati; phylum Myxococcota; class Myxococcia; species Deltaproteobacteria bacterium. The sequence goes on from RFGE01000032.1 coordinate 9,041, forward strand.
GCGGAGCAGCGCGTCCACCTTCGGCAGCCGGCGAAGCAGTTGTTTGGTCTGCGCGTTCACCGGCCGCCAGGCTACCATGTCGACCGGGGCCCGCGCGGCGGGTCGTCACGCGCGCATGAACATCCTCGCCACATCGTCGCTGCTCGCGGCGCTCGTCACCCTCGCGATCGGCGCGTCCGTGCTGCTGCGCGACCGGACCCGCAAGACCTACACATCGTTCGCGTCGTTCACGTTCACGCTCGCGCTGTGGCACCTGCTGAACTTCGTCGCCCGCGCGACCGGCAGCGAGCTGTTCGCGTGGCTCGCGCTGTGGCCGGCGGCCACGATCCCGCCGACCGCGTTGCGGTTCTTCCGCCACTTCTTGGCGGAGCCGCGCCTCGGCGGCAAACCGCGGCCGCCGCGGGTCACGCTCGTATGGACGGTCGCCGCCTATCTGGCCCTGATCTACTCGGCGATCCGCGCGCTCACCGGCCGGACGCCGATCCACGGCGAGTTGTGGTTCCAGATCCCGTTTGGCGCCTACGTGTTCGGCGGGCTGTACCGGTGCGTCCTCGATCTCTACCTGCAGTACCGCGCCACCGTCACGAAGGTCGAAAAGACGCGCATCCGCTACCTGATGCTGGGCGGCCTGGTGTCGATCACGCTCGCGCTCACCGACTACCTGCCGCAGAGGTTCGGCATCGCATGGCCCACGATCGGCAACGTCCTCACCATCCTGTATCTGTACTTCCTGTCCCAGACGCTGTTTCGCTATCGCCTGCTCGACCTCAACGAACTGGTCGGCAAGATCGTCGTACTCGGCACGCTCGTCGTGCTGCTGTCCGCCGTGTACGGCCTATTGCTCGCGTGGGTCGGCGGCGGGCAAGAGGGCCTGTTCCTGCTCAACACCCTCGTCGCCTCGTTCGTGATTCTGATCCTGTTCGAGCCGGTCCGCACGCGGCTGGAAAACAGCATCAACCGGTGGCTGTTGCGCCAGCGCCACGAACTGCGCGGCCGCCTCGAGCGGTTGCGCGCGTCGCTCGTGAACGTGGTCAACGTCAACACGATGGTCCACATCATTCTCGCCGCACTCGAGGAGTCGCGGCGCGTCACCCACGCGTCGGTCTACCTGCTCGATTCCGACGGCGGCGGGTACGACCTGGCCGGTCACTACGGCGAAAAACCGATCGAGCGCATCGAGGCGGCGGCCTACCGGCCGCTGCTGGATCGGCTCCGCGAGGGGCCGATCGACATCGACACGCTCCGCCGCGAACTGGAGTTTCTCGAGGCGGCGAGCGCCAGCTCGCAAAAGACGGCCATCGAATCGCTCGACGCGATCGCGCGGGCGATGGACGACATGCACGCGTCCATCGTCGTGCCGATGCTCGGCTCCGAGGAGACGGAAAAAGGACCTTGGTTGCTCGGCTTGATCGCGGTGCGCGACGAGCGCGCCGACACCGCGTTCGGCGTCGACGAGATCGACCTGTTCGCGCAAGTGGCCGCGCAGGCGGCGCTGACGATCGAGAACACGCAGGCATTCGAACAAATGAAGGAGCGCGACCGCCTGGCCGACATCGGCCAGATGGCGGCCGGCCTCGCGCACGAGATCCGCAACCCGCTCGGCGCGATCAAGGGAGCCGCCCAGCTACTCGTCGGCCCCGATGGTGCGCCGATCAAGTCGCAGCAGGACATCAGCGAGTTCCTCGACATCATCATTCAGGAGACCGACCGCCTCAACAAGGTCGTGACCCAGTTTCTCGACTATGCCCGGCCGGCCCGCGGAGAGACGAGCGACCACGTCCAGGTCGACCTCAACGAAGTCGTCCGCAAGACGGTGCAACTGCTCGAGGCCAGCGACGATGCGGCCAACGTGGAGATCACCGTCAAGCTCGACGACCTGCTGCCGCCGGTCGCGGGCGATCCCGAGCAGCTCCGCCAGGTGTTCCTCAACCTCGGGCTCAACGCGCTCCAGGCGATGCCGGACGGCGGTCACCTCGAGATCATCACAACGCGGCGGCGGCGCAGCGCGCTCGGCTACGGCTCGTTTGCGGAGGTCCGGTTTCGCGACACCGGCCCGGGCATCCCCCGCGACAAGCGCAAGAACCTGTTCATCCCGTTTTACACGACCAAGCAGAAGGGCACCGGCCTGGGGCTCGCGATCTCGCAGCGCATCGTCACGCAGCACAACGGCACGATCGAGGTGCGCTCGCGCGAGGGCCACGGCGCGACCTTTTCCGTGTTCCTGCCGGCCCTGGGGCCGTCGCTGGCCCCGCGCACCGCCGAACAAGTCGCCGAATCGCCGACCCAGCCGCTGCACGCGCTCCGGGCCGACGTCGAGCCGGAGGAGCCGACCGATCCCGGCGCCGGCACCGACCCGGGCAGCGACCCGGGCCGGCCGCGCGCCGACACCGCCGAGCCGCACCGCACCAGGGGCTCAATGGTAGAGTCCGGCGAGGTATGACCGCCCATGGCCGCATTCTCGTCGCCGACGACGAGCGCAACCTCCGGCGCGTCCTGTCCGCGATCTTGCAGCGCGACGGCTACGAGGTCGTCGAAGCGACCGACGGCGCCGAGGCGCTCGAACGGCTCGACAGCGACATCGACGTCGTGATCACCGACCTCAAGATGCCTCGGGTCGACGGGATGGAGGTGCTCGAACAGGTCACGCGGCGCGAACCGGGCACGCCGGTCATCATGATCACGGCGTTTGGCACGGTCGACAATGCGGTCGCGTCGGTCAAGGCCGGCGCGTTCGACTACATCGAGAAGCCGTTCGACCAGGACCAGATCCGGCAGATCGTGGCGAAAGCGGTCAAGCAGAGCGCCGCGAACCGCCGCGCCCTGCGCGCGATCGCCGAGGAAGGTGAAGCCCGCGGCCGCTTCGGCCTCGTCGGCGACAGCCCGGAGATGCGGGACATCTACGACGTGATCGAAAAGGTCGCGGACACGCCGTCGACCGTGCTCATCACGGGGGAGTCCGGCACAGGCAAGGAGCTGGTCGCACGCGCGCTGCACGAGCACAGCGCGCGGCGCGACAAGCCGTTCATTCGCATCAACTGCGCGGCGATCCCAAAGACGCTCATGGAGTCGGAGCTGTTCGGCTACGAAAAGGGCGCGTTCACGGGCGCGACGAACTCCAAACCGGGACGATTCGAACTGGCCGATGGCGGTACGTTGTTTCTCGACGAGATCGGCGAGATTCCCGTCGAGATGCAGGTGAAGCTGCTGCGGGCGATCCAGGAGTCGGAGTTCGAGCGGGTCGGCGGCATCAAGACGCTCAAAGTGGACGTTCGGCTGGTGACGGCGACCAATCGCGACCTCGAGCAGGAAGTGCGCGCCGGGACGTTCCGCGAGGACCTGTACTACCGACTGAACGTCGTACCGATCCGCATTCCGCCGCTGCGCGAGCGCAAGTCGGATATCCCGCTGCTCGTCGACCACATCATCCGCAAGTTCAACTTGCGGCTGAAAAAGGATATCGCCGGCATATCGGACGCCGCGCTGGCCCGGCTGCAGGAGCACTCGTGGCCCGGCAACATTCGCGAGCTCGAGAACGTGCTCGAACGCACGCTGCTGTTCTGCAAGGGGGCCACGATCGATGTGACCGACCTGCCGGAGGAGTTGGGCGACGCGCCTGCGACCGGCGACCGCATTGCCAGCGAGCGGCGCCCCGCGGTCGCGGCCGGCGACCCGATCGCCAGCGGCCAGCCGGCGTCCCTCAAGGACATCGTTCGGGCGGAGACGACGCGAGTCGAAAAGGAGCTCATCGCCCGGGCGCTCGACGAAACCGGCGGCAACGTGACGCAGGCCGCAAAGCTGCTCAAGATCAGCCGCAAGAGTCTTCAGATGAAGATGAAGGAGTTCGGCTTGCGCGATCGCGAGGCGCCCGACCCGCCCGCGAAGTCGTAGACCGCCGCGAGGTCGCGCCCCGGTCGCGAGGCGCGGATCCGCACCGGATCCCGTCGCGGCGCCCGGCCGGCACCCGGCGGACGCCGTCGTCGTCGTCTCGCCCGGCGCGCTCGCCGGAAGGCCGCACGGGTGCCGCCCCGGTCGGCGCGCGAATCGGCGCGACACCCGGCCAGCGGCGGCGAACTCGGCCGGGCGCAACCGCCGCCGGGGACTTTGCCCGCGACACGGCTCTTGCTAGCATGGCTCGGCCTTGGCTCGCTGGATCCGATTGCTCGCCGCCGCGTGCGCGCTCGCACGCCCCGCCGTCGTTCGCGCCGACGGCGGCGACTACACGGAGATTGCGAGTTCGTTCGACGAGGACGACCCGTTCGACCTGCACGTGTCGATCGATTACGCCTATTCGAGCTACCGCGCCGGCATCAAACGCGAGATCGCGGGCGTGGTGGACCCGAACTTGGTCGACCGCACGGCGCTCGGCAAGGATCTCGTCTACGAGGGCACGCGCCACACGATCACGCCTCGGCTCACGGTCGGCCTCGCTCCGGACGTCGAGCTGTCGCTGGCGTTGCCGGTCGTGCTGCGCGACGCGTACACGCTGTCGTTCGATCGTACGGCCGGTAGCTGCGTGCTGCCGCCGGCACCCGGCGCCACCTGCGTCAACGCGCTCAACTCGACTACCGTGCAAGACGGCCTGTTGCCGCCGACCGGGTTCGACGCCGACGATCCCGGCGGCCCGGGCTTCACCGACCCGGACGATCCGACGATCTTTCGCGGCACGCCCCGCAAGGGACTCGACCAGCTCCACGTGGGCCTCGCGTGGGCGCCGATGAACCAGCGCCGCGACGACACGAAACCCACGTGGAAGATCGGTGCGCAGCTGCGCCTCGCGGTCGGCGACACCGCCGAGTTCGACCCGGAGCGGCCGTCCCGGTCGACCGGGGTCGGCCGCGGCCTGCACGAGGTGCGCCTGTGGACGTCGGTCGCGAAGCGCGCGGGGTGGGCGGAGCCGTTCGTCGAGCTGTGGTGGCAGGCGCCGATCGGCAAGACCGACGATTCTCACTTCGTCGAACTCGGGTTCGGCGAGGAGCGCGCTGCGGCCCAGCAGCTCGCGGGGGTACGCTTCGGCTTCGAGGGCGTCACCTGGGAACACGCCGCCGACTCCCAACGGATCGGTCTCGAGCTGTCGATGCTGGCCGAGGCGCACTTCGAGGGCCGGGATTACACGCCGATGTGGGAGGTGTTCCAACTCGCGGGAGATCCAGACCGCGCGCCCGACGGATCGGCCGGACCGGGACCGCTGGCGCTCGACGGCGACCCGGCGACGCCGGGCCTTCAAGGCGTGCGCCATCCCGGCGTGACGAACGTCGAAAACTACATGCGGTTCGCCGGACGCATTCGCATCAACGCCCAGCTCGGCGAACGGGTACGCTTCAGCGTCGGCGCGCAGATCGTCCACGATACGTCGCACCTCATCACGTTCGCCGACGCCGGCCGCGACCTGCCGCAGTGCGCAGCCGGCCAGACCTCGGGCTGCGAGCCGGACAACGACGACACCGTCGACCCGGACCAGCCGGAGGAGGTCAACCCGTACCACGTCCCGCTCATCGACCAGGCCGGCCACCGCTACAAGCAGGACGACACGTTCGACTACCAGGTGCTGGTCCGCGGCATGGTGCTGTTCTAAGGGGGCCCCGGTGCGGCCTGCCGCGACCGAGCCCGGCGTGCTGTACGTCGTCGCCACCCCGATCGGCAATCTCGAGGACATGTCGTACCGCGCGGTGCGCGTGCTCGGCGAGGTGGATGTCGTGGCAGCGGAGGACACCCGATCGGCGCGCACGCTGTTCGACCGGTTCGACATCCGGCCCAAGGAGGTGGTGAGCTACTTCGACGCCAACGAAGCCGAGCGCGCGAGCGAGCTGGTGGCACGCCTGCGAGCGGGCGCGTCGGTCGCCGTGATCTCGGAGGCGGGAACCCCGGGTGTGTCCGACCCCGGCTGGCGGCTGGTGGCCGCGGCGCGCGAGGCGGGCGTGCGGGTCGAGGTCGTACCGGGACCGGTCGCGGCGATCGCGGCGCTCGTCGGCAGCGGCCTGCCGACCGATCGCTTCATGGTCGTCGGCTTTCCGCCGCGCGAACCGGGGCCACGGCGGATGCTGTTCGGCCAGCTCCGCAGCCAGCGCGCGACGCTCGTGCTGTACGAGGCGCCCGGGCGGGTCGCGCAGACGCTCGCCGATCTGGCCGACGCCCTCGGCGGCGCGCGCCGCGCGGCGGTGTGCCGGGAGCTGACCAAGCTGCACGAGGAGACCGTCCGCGGAACGCTCGCGGAGTTGCACGACCGCTACGCGGCAGCTCCGCCGCGCGGCGAGTGCACCCTCGTGGTGGCCGGCGCGCGAGATGACGAGGCCGCTGACCAGGTCGACATCGCGGCCGAGCTGCGCGCGCTGCTCGACGCGGGCCTCGGGCCGAAGGACGCGGCCGCGCGCCTCGTCGTAGCGACCGGCAAGCCGCGCCGCGCGCTGTACCAGCTCGCGCTGTCGCTCCAACGCGAGCGCGAACGCGGCGAGTAGGCGGTGCGGGCGCGCATGAGACGCCCGCGAGTGTGCGCACCCGCCGCGACGCGCGCGACCTCCGGCCCCGTGGCGCGGCGTCTCCGGAATGTCGCGAGCCGGCCCCGCGAGCACGGGGCGCGGGCCGATGCGCTCCGGGTCAGTCGGGGGCCAGTTGGGAGATGTCGACCTCGCCGCCGAACTCGCGCTCGAGGTAGCCGCGCAGCCGGTCGAGCATGCGCTTTTCGATCTGGCGCGCGCGCTCGCGCGAGATGCCGTACATGTCGCCGATCTCCTGGAGCGTCATGGGCTCGTCGGTGAGCCAGCGCTTTTCGAACAGCGTCTTTTCGCGCCCCTCGAGCCCGGCGGCGAACGCCGTGAGCTTCTCGCGCAGCAGATCGCGAAACTCCCGGTCGGCGACGGCGACGTCGGGCCGGTATTCGTCGTCGCGCATCAGATCGAGCCGCGTGCGCGCACCGTCGTCGTCGCCGCCCACCGGCGCGTCGAGCGACGCGTCGGGCGCGGCCAGCCGGCGCTGCATCTCGACCACCGCGTCCTCGGGCACGTCGAGCCGCGCCGCGAGCAGCTTGGGCGTCGGCCGAAACCCCAACCGTTCGAGCTTCTCGCTCTCCTTGCGCAAGTTGTAGAACAACTTGCGCTGCGCTTGGGTCGTGCCGATCTTCACCAGCCGCCAGTTGTTCAATATGAACTTCAATATGTAGGCGCGAATCCACCACGCCGCGTACGACGACAGCTTCACCCCGCGGTGCGGATCGTACTTGCGCACCGCCTGCAGCAGGCCGATGTTGCCCTCCTGCACCAGGTCGAGGATGTTGCGGTACGCGCGGCGGTACTCGTAGGCGATCTTGACGACCAGGCGCAGGTTTGCCTCGACCAGCTGGCGCGCGGCATCGACGTCGCCCTGCTCGGCCCAGCGCACGGCGAGTTCGTGCTCCTGTTCGCGACTGAGCACCGGAATGGACCGGATCTCCTGCATGTAAGCGGCCATCGGGTCGTACTTCGCGACCGATTTGCCGCCGCCGGCCGCCGCGCGCAGCTCGACGTTGTCGGCATCGACGTCGATGAGCGGGATGGCGGGATCGTTCGCGGCGTCGTCGACGTCGTCGACGACGTCGAGCCCCTCGTCGAAGTCGTCGAGGTCGTCGGCGACCTCCACATCGACGACCTCCGGCTCGAGGACGTCTGCGTCGGCCGTTCGGCCCGCCGCCCCGCCCGCCGGTCGGTCCGTCCGGCGGCGCGGCCTCTTCCGCTTGTCCTCTCCCGTCTTTGCCATCGCGCTGCCGCGGCACTATACCCTACAACCGATGGCCCGCCGCCCCGCCCTGCCCGCCGGCTTGTACGTCGCCGGTCGCCGCGTCGTCGCCGTCGGCGACGCGTCCGCCCGCGAACCGGCGCTGCGCGCCGCCGGTGCGGTCGTCGACCGCGTCGCCGCGCGCGCGTGGACGCCCGATCGGTGCGCGGGCGCCTTCTTGGTGCTCTTGCCGGCGTCGCTGCCCGAGCCGGCCGCCCGCCGGATCGCGGCCGACGCCCGGCGCCGCGGTGTGCTCGTGTATGCCGAAGACCGCCCGGACCTATCCGACCTTGCGATGCCCGCGGTCGCCCGTCGCGGCGCGGTCGCGGTCGCGGTGTCCACCGACGGCGTCGCCCCGGCCCTCGCGGCGCGGCTGCGCGACGACCTCCAGACGCAGTTGGACGCCGCCGGCGGCGACCTCGACCGACTGGTCGACGGGTTCGAGGCAGCCCGCGGCCGAACCGGCAGCGCGCACCCGCCGGCGCCGCGCGTGCGCTGGACGGGCGAGATCCGCGTCGAGCCGGACGGCGGCGACCCGGCGTAGCCGCGGCCCATGCGGCGGCCGCCCCGCTCGATGGGCTCGCCGCCCCGGATCTGCCCGCGCCGGCCCACCTCGCCGGCGCGGACGAGCGCGATGCGCACGCGGCCCCAACCTACGCGCGCCGGCCCACCTCGCCGGCGCGGACCAGCGCGATGCGCAACAGGATCGGCGTGACGATCTGGTTGAGCGCGACGACGCCGAGCACCAGCGCCGCGAGTTCGTCGCCGATGCTCGCAAACGATCGGCGCAGGATCAGCGCGAGCGCGAGCGCCAACCCCGCCTGCGGCAGCAGGCCGACCCACACGTAGCGCTCGACGGCCGGCTCGGCGCTCGTGCGGCGCGCCGCGCGCCGGCAGCCCCACCAGAACACCGCGCCGCGCACGACCGCAATCACGGCGGCCGGCACCGCGACGCCCCACAGCAGGTCGAGCGCGAGCCCCGCGCCCGCGAGCGCGAAGAACACGAGGTACACCGGCAGGGACCCGGCCTCGAGTTCGTGGATCAACGACGTGGCGTCGATGCGCGACACGTTCTCGAGGTAGATGCCGGCGACGAGGGTGACGATCAACGGGTCGAGGTGGACCACCGCACCGACCTCGGACACGACGGCGCACACCAGGACGACGAACAGCACCGCACCTCGCTCGACCTTCGCGAGAAACAGCGCCAGGAGCACGCCGATGACCAGGCCGATGCCAGCCGAACCGAAGATCTCCCACGCGATCGTCGCGACCACCTGCCCCACGTCGACCGACCCTCCGCCGGCGGCGAGCTGCGCCAGCGGTGACACGAGCGCGTACAGCACGATCACCACCAGATCCGCGATGACGACGAGGGCGAGCATCGTCTGGCTCGCCGGGCCGTCCGCGCGCGTCTCCGACAACAGCGCCATGACCACGGCCGGCGACTGCGACGCGAGCGTCACGCCGACGATCGCGCTGAGCGCCAGGGCCGCCCCCGTCCCGATCCCGTCGAACGCCGGAATCAGCGGTTGGAGCGCGAACACCGTCGCGGTGAGAGCGACCGCGCCGGCGAGTACCGCCCACACGGTCATCGACCGAATCGTGCGCAGCAGCGGCTTCATGCGCCGCACGCTCAGTTCGCCGCCCGCGGTCAACGCGATCAGCGCGATCGCGACGCCGTTGACCATGCGCAGCGCGCCGGCCATGTCCATCGACACGAGGTCGAGGACGAACGGGCCGGCGACGACGCCAGCCGCGAGGTACCCGGTGAGCCGCGGCACGGCGATCGCGGCGCACAGCTCACCGGCGTACATCGCCGACAGCAACAGGAACCCGAAGGACAACTCCGCGTCGGCTACCGCGCGCGCGTCGGCAAAACTGCGGGTCGCGTGCATGAGCGCGCCGAGCGCGAACAACACGACGAGCGCCCTCACCGGAGGTCCTCCTCGCCGGAATGCGCGGCCGAGCCCGCGGCGGTCTCGTCGTTCGCCGGCACGTCGGTCGCGCCCCTCGCGGCGTCCGTCGCCGGAACATCCAGCGCGGCGGCCGCCGCCGGACCGTCCGGCGCGGCGCTCGCGACGGCGGCCGTCGCCGGGCCGTCCGGCGCGGCGCTCGCGGCGGCGGCGGCCGGGGCACCGCCGTCGCCGGCGGTGGTGCGCGCCGGTCCCGCGCCGCGGCCCGCCGGCACCGGCGCGTGCGGGCCGCCCGCCCCCGAATCGCGCGCGCCGGCTACCGCGGCCGCACCGCCGGTCGGCGCGGAGCCGGTCGCGCGGCCCGCCGGCTCCGACGGCTCTCCGGGCACGGATTGTTGCATCTGCTCCCGTTTGAGGTCGTCGCGCCGGGGCGCCACCAGTTGCACGAGAATCTCGCTGACGATCGCCGCACCGACTACGGCCGTGACCAGCCACGAGATCGTCTCGCCGGCGTACAGGCCGCGCACGCTCACGACGAGCGCAATCGACAGCACGCTCAGTGGCGCGACGATCGCCCGGTCGCCCGCCGGCTCGTCGCCGCGCCGGCGTACCGCACGCGCACTCGCCGCGCGGCCCGCGGCTTTGCCCACCAGCCGCGCGCCGACGAACACCGGAACGAGCGCCCACCCCCGCCAATCGTCGACGGCCCACAGCGCGCCCAGCACGATCAAGAACAGGTGATGAATCGGCCGCTCCAGCGCCCGGAACGTGTCCCACACCGCGGCGCGGTGCTCGCCGGGCAGGTTCGCGACGACCCAGCCGGCCAAGAAGCAGACGGCGATCGGCGACAGAAACAGGTAGCCCGCCACCCCCGACGCGAAGGCGATGAACCCGAGCGTGACGGCCAGTCGTTCGCCGGCCGACAATTCGTCGCGCAGCATCACGTACAACAGCAGGCCGAGCGCGAGCCCCGCGCCGAGTTGCACGAACACCCAGCCGGCGGCCGGCAACGCCCACGCGCCGCCGGCCGGCCGAAACACCGCGCCGAGCACGACCAGAGCGACGACGCCGGCGATCTCGTCGAGTTCGCCGACCACGGTGTCCACGTCGCCCAGTCGCGCCGCCCGGTCGCCGATTCCGAGCGTGTAGCGCGGCGCGGTCATCGCACCGCAGGCGCCGAGGACGACGACGTCGCGCCACACGGCCGGGCTGCCGGGGTCGCGGCCGAACGCGATGAGCGCGACGGCGCACGCCGCCGCCACCGCGACGAACGGCACCGCCGATTCGATCGCGACGATCAGCGCCGTGTGGCGTGGCACGCGATCGAGCGTGCGCACGTCGAACCGGTAGCCGACCATGAAGCCGATCCAACCGAGGCCGAGTTCGAGCACCGGCACGAGGCGGTCGACGACGTCCGGACCGAGGACGCCCACGTC
>RFGE01000033.1 GCA_003696105.1 Deltaproteobacteria bacterium
CGTGGGCGGCGTCGCGGTGATCCGCGTCGGCGCGGCGACCGAGGTCGAGATGAAGGAGAAGAAGGCGCGCGTCGAGGACGCGATGCACGCGACCCGCGCGGCCGTCGAGGAGGGCATCGTTCCCGGCGGCGGCGTCGCGCTGCTGCGCTGCCTGCCCTCGCTGGACAAGGTCACGTTCGACGATGACCGCCGCTACGGCGTGGACATCGTGCGCCGCGCTCTCGAGGAGCCGCTGCGCCAGATCGCCCGCAACGCGGGGCTCGACGGCTCGATCGTCGTGTCGAAGGTCAAGGAGGCCGAGGGCAACTTCGGTTTCAACGCGCGCACGCTCGAGTATGCGGACCTGGTGGCCGACGGCGTCATCGACCCGACGAAGGTCGTGCGCTCGGCGATCCAGAACGCGGCGTCGGTGGCGGGCCTGATGCTCACGACCGAGGCGCTCGTCGCCGAGAAGCCGAAGAAGGAGGAGCCGTCGCCCGGGGCTCACGGCGCCGGGATGGACGACTTCTAGTCCGAGCTGACCGCGGCCGGATGGCCGTTCGCGGGCCGGGGCAATCCGCCTCGGCCCGTTTTTTCTTCGCGCGCTCCGCGGTCCGGCGTGGGATGCCGCCGTGATGCGGCGAACGCGTCGCGTGCGCGCGTGCGGGCGACGAACCGGCCGTCCGCGGGGGCGCGCAGGTCAGCGGGCCGCGACGACTCCGAGATGAATGATGCGCGACCCGGCGCGCGCGGCCGGATTCACGCTCTTGCCGACGACGATGCCGTCCTCCGGCGCGCGGTACTCGCGGACGACGTCTCCCCACACGTTCTGCAGCCGCGCGATCACGTCCCCCTCGTGGACGGTGTCGGTCACGTTGGGCAGAACCGTGAGCACGCCGCCGCGGTCCGTATAAAGCCAGTACGACCGCTTGCACTCGATCACGTCGTGGGTATCCGGGTCGCTGAGGTCGTCGACCATACCGAGGTGCTCGAGCACTTCGACGATGCCGAGACGCGCGGACCGAACGAGTCCGCGTTGAAACCGCTGTGGGTCGCCGACTTCGACGGTGACGGCGTGCGCCCCGAGGTCCTCGACCGCAGCCCGCAGCGTGCCGTCGCCCGCCGCGCTGTGGACGATGATCTGCGGCGACAACAGCCGCGCGATCGTAGCCGTCACCGGCTTCGTCATGTCGGCGCGCACGTACAACGAGTTGACGCGGCCGAAACTCGCGGTGTGCAGGTCGATCAAGTAGTCGAAGTGCCGCGCGACGCGGTCGATAAAACGATGCGCGTACAACTCCGATTCGTTTCCGTTGGCTCGCCCCGGCATGATCCGGTTGATGTCGGTGCCGTCCTCGAACTCGCGCTGCTGCCGCAGATAGCCGGGGATGTTGACGATCGGAACGGCGACGATCGTCCCGCGATGGAGATGAACCGGCTTGAGCTGTTCCAGCAGCCGGTGAATGACGTGAACCCCGTTGAGTTCGTTGCCGTGCACGGCGGCGGTGATCCCGACGACCGGCCGCGGATCCTCGGCACGCAGCAGGATCGCCGGCACGAGGGTCTCGTTGCCCGTCGCGTTCTCGGTCATTACGACCCGCTGGCGGGTGATCTGGCCGACCGGGATCGACTCGATGTCGATGGCGGATACGATCGCGGGGCGCTGAAACGGTGGTGGCTGCACGACCGTGAGCCTACCGTGAATTCGTGTCGAGCAGGCGCGGCGGCGCGTCCGTGCGACGCCGAACGCGCGGCCACACGAGCCACAGGCCGACCAACGCGATCGCGCACAGCCAGCCGAACACGTTGCCGTGTCGCGCGTAGAACGTATCGCCCGCGCCGTCGTCGCCGCCGAGCAAGGTCACTTCCGCCAACAGCGCGTCCATGCCCTTTCGCCCGCACCGACCTCCGAGGCACGCATAGCCGCCCGGGCACGCGCCGTCGTCGCGACAGGGGCCCTTGTCCTCGACGCCAGGGTCCATCGCGTACGTCTTGGCGTACACGCGGCCGGTCGCGTCGATGAACGCAGACACGCCCGTGTTGACCGCGCGCACGAGGTCGGCGCGCAGCTCCACCGCGCGGAACACGGACAGCGCGAGGTGTTCCCACGGTTCGGACGTGTCGCCGAACCACGCATCGTTGGTGATGTTGACGAGCACGTGGGGGCGCTTCGCCGCGAGCTGCCGGCCGAAGTCCGCCAAGATGTCCTCGTAGCAGATCAGCGGTCCGATACGCCAGGTGCGGCCGGCGTGGTCGAACGGGAACGTGGTGACGCCCGCGCCGCGGTGAAACTGAGAGCTGGCCGCCGGGGTGAGCTTCTTGACGAGATCGAACGTGTCGTACAGCGGCACGTACTCGCCGAACATGAGCAGGAACACCTTGTCGAACCGGCCGACGAACCGGCCGTCGCGGTCGAGCATCAGCGCCGAGTTGTACGGGTAGTCGTCCGGGTTGGCGTAGCTGCGCGTGACGGCGCCGAAAATCAGCGGGACCGAGAAGCCCGCGCGCACCCGGTGGCGGTTCGTCTCGGGCAGGTCCGTGCCACCGGCGCCGGGGTCGGTGAGCTCGCGCGGCAGAGTGTAGGGGTACGAGGACTCGGTCCACACGACGAGGTCGGCGCCGCGCGGGCCGTCCACCGGCTTGCCGGTGCGGTCGACGGCCGGCACTTCGCCCCGCTCGAGGCGCGCGCTTTGCCGTTGCAGCTCGCGGAGTTGACCGGCCGCTAGATCGCGCCGCCGCAGGCCCTTTTCGTCGAGGCCGATGTTGCCCTGTACGACGCCGACGAACGCGCCGGGCGCGCTCGCTCGTTCCGCCGACACCTGCGCGATGCGCGCGTAGCCGAACGCGAGCGCGCCACCGACCGCGGCGGCCGCGGCCACGGCGGGGACGATGCGGCGCCTGGGCTGCCGCTCGGTCATCGCGTCGTACGCTGCGCCATTGACCGCGAGCAACAGCGCCGTGACGCCCAGCGGCCCGGTGAGTTCGGCGATCTGAATGACCGGGACGACCCACGCCTGCGTGATCGCCAGGTACCACGGGAACAGGAACGGCACGACCATCTCGAACGCGACCATCGCGATGGGGGCGACGAGCGCCATCGGCAGTGGCCGGCCGAGCCGCGCGGCCGACGTGCGGCGGACCGACCGCACGGCCGCCGCGAACAGCCAGAACACGACGGCCTGATAGGCGGACAGCAGTACGAGTCCGAGCAGGCCGACCGCGTACGGCATGTGCGCAAACCGCACCAACAGGTTCGCGATCCAGTAGAACCCGCCGGCGTTGGCGACGAAGCCGGTGAGCCAGCCGTAAAACAGGGCGCGCCGCCGCGTCGGGGCGCGTTCGATCGCCCACAGCGACGGGACGGACGCGATCCATGCGAGCGGCCAGATGTCGAAGTCGGCGCACGACAGAAACCACAGCGTGCCCGACAGAACGCACGCGCCCGCCTCGAGCCAGCGGTCGCGGCTGCCGCGCGGCGCGGCGGCGGTGTCGGTCCCGCGGTCAGGCGGCACGGCGAACTCCTACGGCGCGATGACGCGGAGCGCGCGCGGCACCACCTCGAACGTGGCGGGCAGGCGGCCCGGGGTTTCGCCGTCGACGTCGAGGCGCACTGGCTCGGTACCGAGCGGGCGCGCGTCGACTCGGCGGGCGCGCCGATGGTGCACCTTGGTCAGCGACAAATGCGTGCCGGTGTAGAGCCGGTAGCCGTCGCGCACCATGTCGCGTGCCGTGAGGTCGCCGATCACGACCACGTCGAACGCGCCGTCGTCGAGTTGTGCGTCGGGGGCGATGTGCATGCCGCCGCCGAAGTAGCGACCGTTGCACACCGCGACCGTATTGATCGTGTGCTCCGTCGCCGTCGCGGAGTCGCCGTCGAACACGAGCTGCACCCGCTGATTCTGGTAGGAGAGGCTCGCGCGCACGGTTGCGATCGCGAACGACGCGAGGCCGCCGAGTAGTTTGGTCGGGCCCTCGTTGACGTATTGATCGACCAGCCCGCTGATGCCGAACGAGGCGATGTTGACGAACATCCGCGTCGCCGAGCCGCCATCGCCGCCGGTGTAGTCGAGGCGGCCGACGTCGATCGTCTGGCGGTTGCCACGCCGCAGGATGCGCGCTGCCATCGCGATGTCCTTGGGGATGTGGATGGTCTTGCGGAAGTCGCCCCCCGTGCCGAACGGCAGAATGCCGAGGGCCGCTTCCGTCGCGACGGGGCGCCCGCCGTCGAAGAAGCCGTTGGCGACTTCGTTGATCGTGCCGTCGCCGCCGATGGCGACGACGACGTCGGCGCCGGCGTCGATCGCCTCGCGTGCGAGCCGGGTGGCGTCGCCGGGGCCGCGGGTGAGCGCGTCCTCGAACGCACCGAGTTCGCGGCGCAGTTGGGCGGCGATGTGCGACCACTTGCGGCCGAGCGCGCCGGCTTGGGAGCGCGGGTTGACGACGACGACGATGCGGGGACCGGCCATCGGCTCGCGAGCATAGCAGCCGCCGCGCGCGCCGGTGGCTGCAGGCCGCCGGGAATCCGCCGTCGCCGGCCGCGGCGTGCGCCGGTCGGCACGGCCGGGGGGCAGGAACGGGTTGCCCGATGCCCAACGCGGTCGGGCGCGCCGGCGTGTGGTCGACGGGCGCGTCTGGCATACGATCGACGCGAATGTTCGACGCGCACGCTCTCGACCGCCTCGACGCCGCGCTCCATCGCGCGGCGCCGCCCGGCGTCGACGCACGAGTCGACCGCGCGCGCCGCCGCGCCGCCGGTGTGTACTTCACGCCGCCGGCGCTGGTCGAGTTCGTCGTGGACGCGACGCTGTCCGCGGCGTGGGCAGCGCGGCCCGCGAGCGCCGGGCCGTTTCGCGTTCTCGATCCGGCGGCCGGCGACGGCCGCTTCCTCGCGGCGGCGGCCCGTTGGATCGCGGCCCGTACCGGCTGTTCGCCGGCCGCGGCGCGCCGGTGCGTGATCGGTATCGAGCGCGACCCGGCGCTGGCGGCCCGCGCGCGGGACGCGGTCGGGCCGGGCGCCGCCGTGCACTGCGCCGAGGCGCTGCTCGGTGCGCCCGCGGTCGGTCCCGTCGACGCCGTGGTCGGCAATCCGCCGTACGTTCGCTCGGTTCGGCTCGAGCGGTCGGACCCCGCGCTGCACCGGGCGCTGCGCGGCGCATTCGCCGCGACGTCGCACCGCGAGTGGGATCTGTACGGCGCGTTCATCGAGCGGTCGCTGGCGTGGCTCGCACCGTGGGGGCGGGCGGGGCTGGTCGTACCATCTCGCTGGCTCACCGGCGCGTTTGCGGCCCGGCTGCGCGCGAAGCTGGCGGCGAACGGTGCGGTGGCGGCTCTCGTCGACTTCGGCGAGCGGCAGATATTTGCCGGTGCAACTACCTACGCGGCTGTGGTATGGTTGGCCCGCGTGAACCAGCGCGCCGTCAGGGTCGCGCGGTGGGTCGGCGGCCGATGGAGGATCGGCAGCGTGGACGCGGCCGGCCTCGGCGCCGCGCCGTGGCGGCTCGCCACGGGGGCGACGCGGGAGCTGCTCGACGAACTGGCCGCGGCGGGGCCGCCGCTGGGACGCATCGCCCGCATCGCGAAGGGCGCGGGTACGAACGCCGACCGGGTGTTCGTGATCGAGCGCGGCTGGTCGCGGGCGCTCGCCGAGCCGGTCGACCTCGAGCCGGCCGCCACGCGCCCGGTCTTGCGCGGCCGCGACGTCGCCCCGTACGGCCGCGTCGACCCCGACGTGCGCATCGTCTACCCCTACGACGACGCCGGCCGGCTGGTGCCGCCGGATGAGCTTCCGCCGCGCGCCGCCGCATACCTGGCGCGGTGCCGCGACCGGCTCGAGGCTCGCGAGCGCGGCCGCTATCGGGGCGCCCGGTTCTACCGGTTCGGCCGCCCGCAGAACCTCGCGTGGTTGGCCGACCCGGCACCGAAAATCGTCGTGCCCGACGTCGCGAGGACCGGCCGCGCCATGGTCGACGCGGCCGGCGCGATGGTGCTCGACTCGGCCTACGCGGTGCGCCCGCTCCCCGGCGCTCCGGTGGGCATCGACGCGCTGCTCGACCTGCTCAACTCGCCGGTGGTCGACCTGTGGCTGCGCGAGACGGGGCTGCGGTTGCGCGGCGGCTACGTGCGCATGAAGACCGCCTATTTGGCATCGCTGCCCGTCTGCCCGCCGTCGCTGTGGAGCGCGGCGGCGGCGGCTCTGTGACCGCGCGCCGCCGCGTCACTCCGTCGCCGCCGCGATGCCGCGCGCGAGCGCCGCGGGCAAGTCGTCGACCCGCACGGAACTCGGCGCATTGCGGCGCAGCATGAACGCGCACGTGGCGCAGGCCGTGACGACGGTGCCACCGCCCTTGCGGGCGATGTCCGCCAGCCGGCGGCGCGCCATCGCGTCCGCGACCGCGGGCATCGTCTTCGGCAGCGCGCCCGCGCCTCCGCAGCATTCGGTGTCCTCGCGCGACCAGGAAAACTCGCGCACCTGGGCGACTCGCGCGAGGGCGCGCCGCGGAGCTTCCATCACACCGGCATGTCGCGCCAGGTAGCACGGGTCGTGATAGTAGACCGCGGGCTTGTTCGCCGGCTCGGGAAGCCGATCGATCAGTTGCGCGAAAAATTCCGACAGGTGCAGCACCTCCGCGCCGAGCGCGACGCCTTCGGCCGGGTACAGGGAGCGCAACGTCGGTACGCACGCCGAGCAGTTGAGGATGATCTGGCTGCAGCCCTTGAGCGCCGCGGCGACCTTCTCGGCGTGCCAGCGAAACATGTCGGTGTGACCGGCGGCCAACAGCGGATAGCCGCCGCACACGGGAGCGTCGACCGGGACGCGCACGTGCTCGGCCCCGGCGCGGCCGAACAGGTCCAGGGCGGCGGCGACGCCCGCAATGTCCTTGTCGATCGCGTCGCACCCGGGCCAGAATACGACCAGGGCGTCGGCTGCGAGCAGATCGCGCGGCAGCGCGTCGCGGCGCTTGCGCGCCAGCCGCGCCTCGCGCGCGCGGAACCGATCGGGGTAGTCGGCCAGGGCTGGATGGCCGACGCCGCGCGCCACCGCCTCGGCCCGCCCCGCCATGAGCACGGTACCCGGCTCGTTGCCGTGCTCGCAATAGACCGTGCACTGGCGGCAGCCCGTACACGCCCACAGCGGCTCGGCGGAGGGGGCGTCCCACCCGGCCACGCCGCGCCGCAGGTCGTGCAGGCGCGCCATCTTCTGCTGCGGGATCCACGTCTCGCGGCCCGTCGTGGTCGACACCGGGCAGGCGTGACGACACATTTTGGGACAGTACGTACAATATTCGAGCTGCGTCGACACGCTCGGCGGGGTGCGCACGGCGGCACTATATCATCGGCGTCATGTCGCTTCGCTCCGCCACCGTCGCAGCCCACGCCGGCGTGCCCGAACCTCGCTCGGTCTCCGCGCCTCACGTCGCTCCGCTCGTACAAGTGTCGGCATACGACTTCCCCACGATCGCCGCATCCGAGCCGGCGATGCAGGGCGACGGCTACGTCTACGCGCGCCACGGCTTGCCGAACCCCGACCAGCTCGCGCGC
>RFGE01000034.1 GCA_003696105.1 Deltaproteobacteria bacterium
AACCCGGACGGCGACGAGACGGCGTACACGATCGACGTGCGGCGCGAGGGCGACGTGCGGTGGCGCCGGCTCGTAACCAAGAACGGCCGGCCGATCACGACGACCAAGTACAAATGGAACACCGAGACGTTCCCGGACGGCTACTACCAGGTTCGCGTCACCGCGAGCGACCACCCGGCGAACCCGGCGAATCGCGCGGTCCGCACCGAGCGGATCACCCCCCTGTTCCTGGTCGACAATCACAAACCCGCGCTCAGAGGGATTTCGGTGCGGTTCCCGTCCGTGTCCGTGCGGGCCACCGACGGCATGTCGGCCATCGCCGAAGCGGCGTTCAGCGTCGACGACGGCCCGTGGCAGTTGGTGGCGCCCGACGACGGCGTGTTCGACGGCCTGTCTGAGATGCTGCTGTTCCGGCTTCCGAGCAACCTGGCGCCCGGCATGCATACGCTCGCCATCCGCGCCGCGGACGAGGCTGGCAACATCGGCTCGGACTCGGTGACGTTCGAGGTACGCTGACGGCCCGGCCGTAGCACGCCGCATTTTTGCGCGCCGCCCGGGTGCCGATTCGAGTACCGTCGGGTCATGGGGATGGGTTCCTGGCGCTGGTGGGCCGCCGCCGCGGCCATCGCGGCGTGCGGCAGCGACGACGGCCCGGCGAGGCCGCAGCCGCTCGCGGACGATCCCGCGGTGTCGACCGGCTGCCTGCCCGACCCGGTGCCCGCCGGCGCCGCGCGGGCCAAGCGCATCGCCTGCGCCGAAGAGGTGCCCCGCGGCATGCTCGCGTCCGGTCGCATCGGCGACATCGTGATCGAAAACGCGCGTATCGAGGTCGTGATCCGGGGATTCGGCGAGGGATTCGTGTTCCCCGGCACCTACGCGGGAGGAATCGTCGACGCGGCGCCCGTCGGCGGCGAGGATCTGATCAAGGAGATCCAACCGCTGGTGGAACTCAACGCCGGGGCGTTCGACGAGTTCGCGATCGTCGAAGCGGGCGACGACGGGCCGGCCGAAGTGGCGGTGCGCGGCCCGGCGTTCGTCATCCCGTTCCTCGACGCCGCAATCGCGGCCCCCCCGCTCGACGCCACGATCGAGGTCCGCTACCGGCTCGAACCGGACTCCGACGCGCTGCACATCCGCACGACCGTGTTCGGAGCAGACGGCGCGACCGGCCTCGTGCAGCACGGCGAAGGCCTGTTCTTCGGCGGCCGCGCGACGCTGATGATCCCGGGCCGCGGGTTCGTCGCCGGCGCCGGCGCCTCCGGTCCGTTCATCGCGTCCGCCGGGCCAACCACGTCCTATGCGGTCGTACACGACCCGGCGGTGCAAGCGGTCCAGTTGATCGACATCGGCGGCATCGCGCTGTCGATCGGGCCGACGTCGCGATTGGAGGACCCGCAGCCGGTCGACCGCTGGCTCGTCGTCGGCGACGGCTCGCCGGCGTCGGTCACCGAGCGCGCGTGGCGGTTGCGCGGCGTCGCCACCGGCACACTGTCCGGCACGACCGCGCCGGGCGCGGCGATCGCGGTCGAGGCGGGCGGCGCGCTCGTCACGCGCGGCCGAAGCGGCGCCGACGGCGCGTTCCGCATCGCCGTGCCGCCGGGCGACTACACGGTGCGCGCGGAGTCGATCGACCGCGATCCGCCGACGCGCGCGGCCGGTCCGGACGTGGTCGCGACCGTGCGCGACGGCGCCGATACTACCGTGTCGCTGTCGGCCGGCGGCACCGGCGCGATCGTCGTGGCGGTCGCGGACGACGGCGGCGCCCCGCTCCCCGCGCGCGTCGTGGCGACCGCACCCGGATTCCGCCGCATCGACTGGAGCGGCGCCGACGGCAACGCGACGCTGGCGCTGCCGCCCGGCACCTACGATGTCACCGTGTCGCGCGGCATGGAGTACGACGCGTTCGTTGCGACCGGTGTGGACGTCGCGGACGGCGACAGCGTCGCGATCCGCGCGATCCTCGAACGCGTGGTCGACACGGACGGGTGGATCGCGGTCGACCCCCACCTGCACAGCGAGATGTCGTCCGACTCGAGCTTTCCGCTCGATCTGCGCCTGCGCGCCGTCGCCGCCGAGGGCATCGAAGTGGCCATCTCGACCGATCACGACTTCGTGACCGACTACGCGCCCGTGATCGACGCGCTCGGGCTGTCGCCGTGGTTGACCTCGCGCATCGGTGAAGAGATCTCGTCCATCGTCTGGGGCCACATCAATGCGTGGCCGCTGCCGGCCGATCCCGACCGCGCGGCGGGCGGCGCGATCCACTGGTACGGCGTGAGCCCGGGCGAGGTGATGGCGCGGGCGCGGGCGGGCAACTCCGCGCGTGTGGTCCAACTGAATCACCCGCGCAACGGCGCGCAGTCCGGGGTGTTCGACGCGATCGACTTCGACCCGGTCGGATTCACCGCGCGGACCGATCCGCGCGACCTCGGCCTGCCCCCGGACACGGATCTGTCGGTCCTCGACTTCGACGCGATCGAGATCGCCAACAGCTTCAACGCCGAGGACTTCGCGGAAGGCTGGGCCGACTGGATGTCGCTGATCGCGCACGGCCATCCGGCGGCCGCGACCGGCTCGAGCGACTCCCACGGCGCGAGCGCCTACGCGGGCCACTCGCGCACGTACGTGTACGTCGGCCCCGGCCGCGACGATCCGGCAGCGGTCGACCTCGACGAGGTGGACGCCAACCTCAAGGCGCGCCGCGCGGTCGTGGCGCAGGGTGCGTTCGTGGTCGCGGGTATCCCGCTGCCGGACGGCCGCGAATCCCTCCCGGGAGACCTCGTCGACGTAGCCGGCCGGTCGGATGTGCCCGTGCACATCCGCGTGCAGGCGCCACCGTGGATGCCGCTGTCCCGCATCCGCGTGTACGCCGGCGGCGACGCGGTCGCGGCGACGATCGCCCTCGACCCGGCGGACACGGCCGCCGTACGCTACGACGGCACCGTGTCGGTGCCGCTCGCCGGAGCCGACACGTTCGTCGTCGTCCGCGTCGATCCGGCGGGCGCCGGCGCACCGGTGCTCGGAACTCCCGACGCGTCGTTCACCAACCCGCTGCTCATCGACGCCGACGGGGACGGGATGTGGACGCCGCCGGTTTCGCGGTGAGCCGATAGGTGACGCACGGCTCGACCGGAGCGCCGTCGGCGTACCGGGCACACAGCGTCATGTGCCGGGTGTAGACGGTGAGCAAGATCCAATGGTGGGCGCTCACGACGCGCTCCGCACCGTCGTCCACCGGACACGCGCGGCCGGTCGGCGGACCGCAGCGCACGCCGTAAAGCGGCGCGCCGCCGCCGCCCGTGACGACGTAGGCGACACCGCCGGCGCGGCCGCGCTGGTACAGGTGGTCGTGCCCCGACACGACCAGGTCGACCCCGTACGCCGCCAAGATTGGCACGTACGTGTCGCGCGCGATTGGATCGCCGAGATGGGCGCCGCGCGAAAACGGGCCCGCGTGGGTCGCGACGATGATTGCCCGGACGCCGCGCGTGCGCGCGGCCGCCAGGTCGCGTTCGAGCCATGCGACCTGCTCCGGCGCATCGTAGGCGTTCGAGTCGAGCATGACGAAATGGACGCCCGCGACGTCGAACGCGTACCAGTGCCCGTGTGGCGGCCGGTCGGCCGGCCCCGGCCACAGCGCGAACAGATCGCCGATCCGGCGGTCGTCGTCGCCGCTGGCGCCGAGGTCGTGGTTGCCGACCGCCGGATAGTACGGCACGCGCGCCAGCAGATCGCCGGCGATGGCAAAGAACCGCTGCCAGTCGCCAGCGTCGGTGCCGCGGTAGACGAGGTCGCCCGTGGACACGACCAGATCCGGCGCCTCCGCGAGCATCGCGTCGAGCAGCGCGCGGTGGATCACGTCGCCGCCGCGCGCGTCGCCGTACAGCGCAACGCGGAGGGGCTCGTCAGGTCCGGGCGCGAGCGCAAACGCGACCACCGGCGACGTGTCGGCACCCGCGCGAACGCGGTAATAGATCAGCGAACTCGGCGGCAAGTCTGCCAGCTCGATGCGGTGGTGGACGGCCGCTTCCCCCGACGCGGACACCGCCGTCTCACCGAGCGCCGGGGTCGGCCCGTAGTCGACCGCGACCGCGGCCGGCAGATCGGTGTCGACCACGATCGTCGCGGACGTGCGCCCGACGCGCTGCACGATCGGCCCGCGCGCGATGCGCGCCGCCGTGCCGGCCGCCAACTCGGCGTCGAACACGACCGCCTCGCCGCCGGGCCCTGGACGAACCTCGACCGCGAGCCAGTTGGTGCCCGCGCGCAACAGCCCGGGGGCGGCCGGGATCGTGAACGTCTCCCACTCGGTGCCTCGGCGAATCGATGCGAACGCAACGGGAGATGCGTCAGCGGCGACGTGGCGCCGAGCGACCTCGACCCCGTTTAGCCACACGACGACGCCGTCGCGGTAGCGCAGCCGCAACGTGAGGGCGCGTACCGCGGCCCGTTCGTCGCCGACCTCGAACGGCGTGACCGCGTAGACCGCGGCGATGCGATCGCGGCCGGCCGCGATCGGTGTCGCGCAATCGCAGCGCTGGCCCGGCGGCGCGACGGCGATCGGCGCCGGCCCCCGCGCCATCGCCGCAAGGCCCGACGCCTCCCCCGTCCGCCACCCGGCCGGCGGCACGCCGTCGGGCGGATCGCCGGCGATGGCGGGCGCGGCGCCCGCGTCGCGGTCGCGCAGCGCGCGCGCGGCGTGCGCCGCCGCCGCTCCGGCGCGCCACTCCGGGCGGTCGACGCGCGCGGCGGCCCACCACCAGTGGGCGCCGGCCGCCACGTACACGCGGCCGGCGGATTCGCCGGCGCGCGCCACCGCACGCCCGCCAGCGCACGACAGTGCGACCGCGACGGCGAGCGAGACGGCGCGGGGACCTACGCGCCCCTGGCGCGCGCCATGTCCAGCAGTCGCGCGGGCGACAGCGCCTGCAGCTTCGCCACGTAGTCCGCGTCCTTGGTGCGCCCGTAGGCCGCGGCGACCGCCTCGGCGAGCTTGTCCTTGCTGCCGTACTTGTCCTTGATCGTCTTGCCGACCTCGGCCAGGCGCAGCAGCTTGCGGTTCGAAATGCGAGCGATCCGCTGCTTGAGTTCGTTCGCCTCGTCGCCGGCCGCGCCAAGGGCCGCGACCACCTGGTCGACGAGCTTGTCCTTGCTGCCGTGCATGCGCTTGACCGCCTGCAGCGGCGTCTCTCGGTCTGCCATCTCCATTGACTCCTGCGGGGATATGAGAACGCGGGACTTTCACTCGACGCCGAGGGCGCTGTCAATACGGGAGACGGCATCGCGCAGCTCGTCGTCCGACAGCGCCATCCTCAACGTAACCGTATCGCCATCGGCCGCGGCGCGCACCTTGGCGACGACGCCACCGAGCGCCGCTCCCTGGGCGACGACTTCGAGCACCCGCAGCTGCGCGCGCGCAAATCGGGCGGCCGCAGCGGCGTCCGCGGCGGTCGCCATCACCGCGGAAAGCCGCGCGTCGACTCCAGCTTTGACGTGGAATTCAAAGTACATAGCAGTCGGCGGGGCGCGGACGGCACCGCCGGTGAGGGCCGGCAGCCGACCGCCCACTCCGGACGGCACGCGGCCGGCGGCCCACACCGCCGCGCCGCGGTCGACCCGCGCCAGCAGCGGCGCCAAGTCGGCCGCCGTCGACGCCTTCGGCCCCGGCGCCAGCGCCGCACGCAGCCACGCCTCGTCCGTCGACGCCACGACCGTGTCGGGCGCGCTGAAGGCGAAGTACACCGCGGGACCTGCGCGGGGTACGCTCGCCCACACCTTCGGCGGCCCCGGTGTGGCCGACACGGTGCCGTCGGCCGCGGCCACCGCCTCGGTGACGCACCGCGGCAGTGCCTCGGCGTCGAGCGCGCCGGCCGCGACCAGCAATGCCTGCTGCGGATTCGGGCCGGTCGCCAGCCACAGGCGCCGCACGTCCCGGGCCGGCACCAGGTGACATGCGTCCAGCAGCGCGCGCGTGCGCCGCGCGAGCGCGGGGTCGCGCGCCAACAATGCGCGCACCGCCGCCGTGGCCGCCGGCGACGCCGCCAGCGCGGCGACGTCGACACCGATGACGGCACGGGCGTCCGCGGGAACCGCGTCGAGTCCCGACACCTGCGGCGGCGGCTCCGGCGGAGGCGGCGCGGCGTCGTCGCCGCGCGGCGCGCGCGCCTTGCACGCCGCGGCGGCGACGAACACCGCCGCCCACGTCCACCGGCCACGCGCCGGGCTGCGCACGAAGGATCGATGAAGTCGCATCGGCAAACGAAAAAACCGGGGCGCGCAACCGCCCCGGCCTCGTCAGAGCATGCCGAGCGGCACGTTAGTGGCCGGCCCCCATCATCATCATCATTGGCAGCTGCTTTTTGACCAGGTCGATCAACTCGCCGACCTCGGCATCGCTGAAGTTCGCCTTGATCTGTAGATCCTTGTCGGCCGCCGCGATCGACAGCTTGGACACGAACTTGCCCATCGTGGGGTCGGCTTTCGCCATCCCCATCATCTGGTTGGCCTGGTCGGCGGTCATCTTCGCGTCGTCAGCTGTCTCGAACTGTGCGACGACGTCGACCTTCAGGCCCGACGCCATATCCACCGACCCGTACACGGCCTTCGGCCGCGGCCCGCCGCCGGCTGCGTCGGCGGGGATGTACCCGGCCCCCCAGAACGTGGCCTTCGGATCGGTGTTGTTCACCAACGCCATGAACTCCTTGTTCGCGGTGATGGAGTCCTTCGCGGCGATCAGATCCTTGAGCGCCTGCTTGTTGTTCTCGGCGCGCGGCCCGGTGACGATCGTGTGGTCGTCTAGCCACGCCAGGTAGTGCGTTTTCCCGTCCGCCTTGATCCCGACGATCTTGCCGTCCTCCTCGATGTCGACCGTCTCGCCGTCCTGGGCGGCGACCTTCTTGGCGCAGTCGAGGATCTTCGCGCGGTCGAGATCGCCTTTCACGACGACCACGGCCGACTTGTCGTCCTTCGGGTCGGCGCCGACGACGACCGACTGCACGATCGTGAACGGGTCCATGCCGCACGTCGCCTTGAACTTGGCGATGTCGTCGCCGGCTTGCTGCGTGGCGAATTTTTCGAGATCCGCCCAGATCTTGCTCTTGGTGAGCGACGCGAAGTTCATCCCGAAGATCATCCTCGTCGTGCTCGGAAACAGGTCGAACGCGCTGCGCGACGCCGCCGCGGCGCCAGCCGCGCCGCCGCCGCCACCGCCGCCAGCGCCGTTGCCCTTGTCCTTGCCGCAGCCGACCGCCACGGCCGCCGCGAGGCCCACCGCCGCGATCACCGAAACTCGCTGTCTCATGGTCATAGTGGTCTCCTTCCGAAAGTTGCCCCCGGTTCTAACACGCCCGTTGCACGGCGGGAATGCGACAGGGCGCACAATTGCGCCCGCCGCCGGGGCGATTCGGCTGCCGGCGGCGCGTGCGCCTCCGCGCCGCGCGCTACATCGGGAGGGCGCCGAGGCTCTGAATCAGGCCGTCGAGTTGCTCCCGCGTGAGTTGCACCTCGACGACCGCGTTCGTGCCGTACACCCCGACGTGCGCGCTGGCCAGAAGCGGCCCGGCCATCGGGTCGGCCTTGAACTGGTCGAGCGTGGCCTGGAGCGCATCGGACGCGGCCTTGGCGTCGGCCTCGGCGCCGAACGCGAAGCCGAACTCGGCCGCGGCGCCGTCGGCCACGCGCGCGGACAAAAACAGGCCGCGCGGTGCGCGACCGCCGAGCAGCCCGGCGAACCCGGCGAGATCGCCGGACTCGTCGAGCACGGCGAACCACGCGGTGGCGTTCGTGTCGACGTTTCCGACCACCTCCATGAGCCCCGCGTGATCGCGCACCGCGTCGCGGCCGGCGAGCCGCGCGTCGACCCACTCGCGACCCCCGCCCGGCCCCACGACGAACCGGTTGGCGGACGGCCATCCGATCCACAACGTCTCGCCATCCGCGACGAATTCCGTGGCCGCGCCGTCGTCGCGCCAACGCAATTCGTTGGCCTTGGTCTGCGGCAGCGACTGCACACACGCCGCGACCTGCGCGCGCGTGAACTGGCCGCCGACGACGAACGCCATCTCGGGATCCGCCGCGCCGACCTCGGTGCCGAATTCGATCGTGTCGACGACGTCGTACAAGTCGATGTTACAGGCGGTGCGCATCGCGTTCACGGCGTCGCCGAGCTTGCCGTCGAGCACCTGCTTGATGATCGGCCACGACGGACTCTGTCGCGCCTGCGCAACCGATACCCCTCCGACGAGCCGCGCGCTCGCCGGGATCAGACCGAAGGTGGAGCGCGCGCGGGCGGCGGCGACGCCCTGGCCCATCGACGAGCCCGGCGGAGGCTGCGGCGGCGCGGCATCCGGCGCGGGCGCGGCAGCGGTCGCGGGCGCCGGAGCCGGCGCGGACTTGTGCCCGCCACCACACGCGCAGGCGGCGGCGAGCACGACGGACAGGGCGGTGGTTGCTTTCATCCTGGTCTCCCGTTACAGACAGCGTGCTTAGCATGCCCTGGATCGTCCGCAAACTGCGCGGGACCCCCGTTTACGTAAAAGCCCGCCCCGACGGCACGCCCGCGGCCGAAGCCGACGGTCGCGTCGACATCCTGTACCGCCTCGACCCGGCCGCGAAGGTCTACCGGGCCGCCGTGCGCAACCTCGAGCCGACCGGCGACCCGGCGGACGACCGGCCGGTGGACATGGAGGCGTCAGATCCGATCGTCGTGTACACGGACGGCGCATGCACCGGCAACCCGGGACCGGCCGGTCTCGGCGTCGTCATCCGCGACGGCGACGACCGGCGCGAACTGTCCGAGTACCTCGGCGACGCCACCAACAACATCGCGGAGCTCACCGCGATCTTGCGCGCCCTTGAGACGCTCGCGGACACCGCCGGCGCCACGGACCGGCCCGTACACCTGCACACCGACAGCAGCTACAGCATCGGCGTGTTGACGAAAAACTGGAAGGCGAAGGCGAACCAGGAACTGATCGCGCGAATCAAACGCGTGGCGCAGGCGTTTCGCCACCTCCAGTTCGTCAAGGTCAAGGGCCACGCCGGCGTGCCGGACAACGAGCGCGCCGACGAGCTGGCCCGCGCGGCGATCGACCGCCGGCGGTGATCGCGGCGACAACGACCGATCGCGACGAGGCGCGGGCGGGCGCAAGTTGCTGATACATGCACCATGCGCGACGACCAACCCGGTCGCCGCCGGGTCGGCCGCGCGGCCGCCGCCACCCGGCGGTGGCATCGCACCTCCAGACGGCGGAGTCGCGCGGCGCGACGCCGTCCGGGGCGCGGAGGCTCGCGCGCCGAACGAACGCCTGGCGAGCCGCGATCAGGCCGTCGGGCGCGCCAGCGCTTCGACGATGGCGGCGTCCCGCGGATCCGCGGCCGGCCCGTACGCGACCACGTAGGTGCCGCGCGCGCCGGTGTCCGGGTCGCGGATCGCCAGGACGAGAACCTCGTCGGCCGGGTCGGTGTCGTACTCGACGCGGATCGCATCGTCGAGCGCGAGCTCGGCCGGCGGGCGCGGTGCCGTCCACTGCGCGGCCCGCAAGCCGCCGTCGACCGCCTCGAGCCGCTCGGTGTAACCGCGCGCCTCGAGCGCCGCGAGCGCATCCGCAACAGTCGCCTCGCTCGTCATGGCGGCAACGTAATCACGCGAAGCGCCCCGCGCCAGTCGGACCGGCAGAGCGACGGCACCGCGCGCGGAGGCGACGCCCGCCGCCTCACAGGTCGACGGCGACGTCGCGCAAGCGGCGGAACGCGACCCCGCGCGCGGCGACCGCGTCGAGCACCTCCTCGAGCGCTCGCCGCTTGCGGGCGCCGGTCGCGCGCAGGTCGGGCTGCCGCGCGACCAGCTCCGGCGGCACGCCGTCGGCGGCCGCGTCGACGAGGTCGATGCCGTGCAGCTCGAAGTTGAACAGCGGCCGGCGCAGGACCGACCGCAGCCACGCGGCGCGCAGCCACCGCGGCGCGAGCAGCAGGTTCGTGCCGATCGCCGGGGTGCGCGCGAGCCGCGTGACGCCGACCGGCAGTTCGACCAGGTCGGCGGCGCCGCGGCGCCACGGCGCCGCCGGGTCGGGCCGGTACGGGTCCGCCGGCGCGATCAGCGCGCGCGGATCCGTGAGCACGGCACCGCTCCGTCGGCCCGTCACCGCCAGCACGGCCATGACGACCGCCTTGGCCGCATAGTAACCGGGCGCGGGAAACACCGAGGAGTCGTAGCGATAGGCGAGGCGGCTCAACACGTCGACCAACGCGGGCGATACGTCGTACCCCGGCGCGCGGAAGCCCACGACCCCCTCCGCGCCGGCCACCTCGCCGATTCGATCGTGCGCGCGCTGCACGTCGGCCGCGATGACGTCGGGCGGCCGGCGCGCCAGCGCGTAGTCGTGCGCGTAACTGTGGTTGGCCAGCTCGTGTCCCGCCGCAGCGAGCTCCGCCAGCACCGCCCGCGCGGCCGGATCGGCGTCGAGATCCTCGCCGACGACGAAGAACGTGGCGCGAATGCCGCGCGCCGCGAACACGTCGGCGAACCGCGGCGCGCACGCGCGCAAGATCAGTCCGCGCAGCGCGGGCGGCGGCGGCCCGAGCGCGTGAATGCGGTAGTAGCAGGGCAGCGGGTCGAGATCGACGGAGACCGCGCACACGGGGGCCACGCGGTCACCTCCCGCCGCCGAAGCGGATCACGTACGTGAGGCGCGCCAGGTTCTTGAGCACGTTCGGCACGCGGCGCGCAAGGTTGATCGCGGGCCGCCGCTTTTCGGCGACGCGGACCGGGATCTCCACGACGCGCACGCCGCCGCGCCACGCGCGCACGACCAGCTCACTCGCGAACAGATCCTTGTCGACCACACACGCCTCGGCGACCGGCGCGAGCGCCGCGCGCCGCATCGCCTTCAGCCCGTGCGTGTCGGTGCCCTCGAAGCCGACCGCGACGCGCAGCATGCCGTTGATCACCCGCGTCGCGACGCGCCGCAGCACGGGGCGCTCGTCCTGCGCCCCGGGCATCGACTTGGAACCGACGACCAGATCGGCCTCCCCCGCTTCGAGAATCGGCAGCGCGCGGGCGTAAAAGTCGGTGTCGCACAGGTCGATCTCGTCGCACAAAACGTACTCGCCGCGCGCCGCGAGGATGCCGCGCCGCAGCGCCAGCCCGTAGTTCGGCTCGCCGACCGACAGGACGCGGACGCGGGGGTCGGCCGCGGCGATCTCCTCGGCGATCGCGACGGTCGCATCCGTGCTGCCGTTTTCGGCGACGAGGATCTCGTAGGTCCAGTCGAAGCGCGCGGCCAGGTCGGACCGCAGCTCGTCGAGCGCCGAGCGCAGCAGCGCCTCCTCGTTGTAGACGGGGATGACGATCGACACGTACGGCGACGACATGAGGCCGCGAACTTACACGAAATCGCGCGGCCCCGACCACACCGCACCAGCGGCCGCGACCCCGGCGGCCGCCGCGATCGCATAGATCGCCGGGTAGCCCCACGCGTTGGCCACGACGCCGAGCCCGAGCTGGGCGCAGAACGCGCCGCCGCCGAAGGCCAGCGTCGACGTCGCGACCGCGCGCGCGCGCGCGTCGGCCGGCGCTCGCTCGACGATCTGCGCCTGCAGCGACGGGTAGTAGATGCCGTGACACAACCCGTACAGCCCGCCGCTGGCGACGAGTTGCCACGGCGAGGACAGCGCCGCGAGCACGGCGAGAGCCATCGAGTGGCCGACGAGCGCCGGCGTCGCCGTGGCGCGCCGGCCGCGCGTGTCGGCCAGATGTCCGAGCGCGAGCCGGGCGGCGATCGCGGCGGCCACGTAGGCGGTGAAAAACGGGGACACGGCGCCGACCGAGGCGGCATCGGCGTACGCGGCGAGGAACCCGACGACGGAGCCGAAGCCGAACCCCGACAGCGCCATCGCGACGACCGCCGCCGTCGCGCGCGCCGCCGGTGGCGCAGCGGCGCCGGCCCGCTGGCCGTCTCGGATCGGCGGCAACAGCGCGCCGAGCGCGGCGCCGGCGACCCCCGCGATCGAGCCGGACCAAAACAGCCAGCGCCAGCCCGCCGCGGCGACGATCCACTCGCCGAACGCCGGACCGACCGCCTGCGCCGCGAGGGTGAGCACACCGGCGAACCCGAGCGCCTGCGCGAGCCGCGCCGGCGGCGCGATTTCGGCGACGTACGCGGAACCGCTCACCAGCACGGCGGCGAACCCGCTGCCCTGGACGACGCGCGCCGCCACGAACCCCCACAACGCGTCAGCTCGCTCGAACAGCGCGCAGCCGGCGGCTCCGACCGCGCAGCCGGCCGCCAGCGCCAGCGCGCGGTGGCCGCGCTGAATCACGCGGCCGACCCATGCCATCGTCGACAGCGAGCCGACCATGAACGCCGCCATGACCAGCCCGATCGCGTCGGGATCGTATCCGCGCCGCGCGAGGTATCGCGACGCGAGCACGAACAGGTTCGGACTCAGCGCGCCGAGGAACACGGCCACCGTGACCAGCACGAACGAGCGGGTGACGAGGCGGGGCGCGCGGGGCGGTACGGCGGGGTCCACGAGGATCGGCGAGTATAGGCGCAAGCGAATAGTTGCGCGCGGGGCGGCGGACCCGCACCATGGCGGCGAGCGATGCGCGCGACGCGAACCGAATCCCGCGAACGCGATGGCGCCGGCGACCGCAGTGACGCGGCCGGCGACGCCTCGCGCCTCGCCGATCGCGCCCGCGCCGGCGACCGCAGTGACGCGGCCGGCGACGCCTCGCGCCTCGCCGATCGCGCCCGCGCCCTCGACCGCCTCCACCGGCGCGCGCGCGATCGCCCGCACTATCGATCGATCCTGCTCGAGTGGGCGCGCGGCTGGTTCCGCCGGCCCGCCATGCCGCGGGTGGAACCGCTGCCGCCGGTCCACCGCGGTCAGGTCGCGATCACGTTCGCCGGCCACGCGACGGTGCTCGTCCGCTACGCCAACCTCGCGATCGTGTGCGACCCGATGCTCGGCCGGTGGCTCGGGCCGGTCAAGCGTGCCGTCGCGCCGGGGCTGTCGCCGGCGGAGCTGCGCGACGTCGACCTCGTCTTGATCACGTGCGGACACCGCGACCACCTGCACCGCCCCACCCTGGCCGGCCTGCCGCGCGCCGCGACCGTCGTGGTGCCGCCGCGCACCGCCCACCGCGTGTCCGACCTCGGGTTTGCGCGCGTCGTCGAACTGGGCGTCGGCCAGAGCCTGCAGCACCGCCGGGTGGATGTCGCGACCGCGGCCGTGCGCCACACCGGTCCGCGCGACGAGGGCGCGATGTGCTACGTGCTGCGGGGCGATGGCCCGTCGGTGCTGTTTTGCGGCGACAGCGGCTACTTTTCCGGGTTCGCCGAGATCGGGCGGCGGTACCGGCCGGACATCGCGCTGCTGCCGATCGGGCGGTACCGGCCGAGGTCGTTTCGCGACCGCCACATGAGCCCGCTCGACGCGCTGTACGCATTCGAGGACCTGCGCGCCCGGCTGCTCGTGCCGGTCCACCACGGCGCGTTCGCGCTGTCGTACGAGCGGCTGGACGACCCGGCGCGATGGCTGGACCAGCTCGTGCGCGAACGCGAACTCGAGCCGTATGTCGTGGCGCTCGACCCGGGCCAGTCGCGGGTGTTCACGGTCCCGAAGGGCCGCGCCGAGCGGGATGCGCGCGGGGGAACGGGCGGCGCGGGCGGCGCGGGCGGCGGCGGCGCGGGCGGCGGCCGCGCGGGCGGCGGCGGTGCGGACCCCGCGACCGCGTGCCAGGGCGGTTCCGCGGCGCGCTCCCCCGCCGAAGCGCCGGACGCGCGCGCCCGGTGAACCGCGCGCCCCTCGCCGCACGCCCCCCGGTGTGCGCGCTGCCGCACGACCCCCGAGCGCGGGCCTCCCGGTCGCCGGCCTTGCGCCGGCCTCCCATTCCCCCTACCTTGCTCGCTTAGTGGACCGCATCCGCGCGCTCTGGATCCCGCCGCGGCGTTGGCCTGCGCTCATCACCGTCGCGGCGACGGTCGTGCTGATCCTGCGGCTCGGCAGCTACGGCTTCTGGGACCCGCACGAGATCCGCGTGGCGGACCGCGCGCGCGCCGTCGCCGACGGCAAGTCGGTCACCGACGTCGTGCCCGGCGAACCGCCGCTGACGAGGTGGCTGGTCGGCACGAGCGTCGCGTGGTTCGGCCCGAGCGAACTCGGCGCGCGGCTGCCGGTCGCCCTGCTCGGCATCCTCGCGGTCGCCGCGACGGCGCTGCTCGGCACGCGCATCGGCTCGCCCCGCGCCGGCGCGTTCGCGGGCCTGGCGCTGCTCGGCACGCCGATGTTGGTGTTCGAGTCGCGCCAGCTCGTGTCGGCGATCGGGGCGACCGCCGGGGGCGCGATCCTCGTGTTGGGCGCAAGTGGTCTGCTGTGGCCGCCCGGCCGGCGCGCGGGAGCGCGCCGCGCGCTGTACGCCGTCGACCTCGCCGCGGCGGTCGACGGCGCCGCGCTCGCGCATGCGTCGGTCGGCTCCCTCGCCGGCGTGTTCGCGCCGATCGCCGCGCTGGCGACGGCTACGGCGTTCGCGGCCGCCGGCGCACCGCGCGACCAGCGGCGCCGCCTGTCGGCCGGCACCGCCCTCGCCGCGCTCGCGGCGGCCGCGTGCCTGGCGTGGGTCGTGCTGTCCGTGTTCGACTGGGTCGAAGCCCCCGCCGGCGACCGGGCGCTGTTCGGCTACACGTTGCGCGCGCACCGCGGCTACTCGGCGGCGCTGGGAGGCACCTGGCGCACGCACGTGCCGCAGACGGTCACCTGGGACGCTCTGTTCGAACAAATCGCGTTCGGCTTCTTCCCGTGGATCGCGCTCGCGCCGGTGGCGTTGGGCCGCGCGGCGCTCGGCCGCGGCGACCGCCGCGCCACCTGGGCCGGCCAACTGGCGTTTTTCTGGGCGTTCGGCGCGTGGCTCGCCGGCACCGTGCTCGCGCTCAAGAGCGGGCCCGTGCGCTACGCCGGCTTCCCGGCGCTCGCGGTCGCCGTCGGCCTGTGGCTCGACGATCTGCTCGCCGCGCGCGAAGCGCGCGGCGGCGCACCGCGCGACATGCCCGCCGGCGCACCGCTGGCCGCCGCCGCGGCCTTCATCGTCTGCGTCATGCTCGGCAAGGACCTCAAGGCGTTTCCGGACAAGCTGGCGGGCCTCCACCTGCTCGAGGGCTCGCTCGCGTTCCCGAAGACCGCGCCGCGGTGGCTCACGGCCGTGCCGCTCGCGTTCGGGATCGTCGTCGGCGGGGCGTTGTGGGCCGGCGTGTCGGGCCCCGGCCGCGTGCTGGCGTCCATCCGTCGCCGCGGCGTCGCCATCGCCGTCGCTGCCGGCGTCGCGTTCGGCGCGACGCTTGCCTGGGTCTATATCCCGAAGCTGTCGGAAAGTTTGTCGTACAAGTACCTGTTCGACCGCTATCGCGACCTCGGCGGCGACGGCGCCCCGCTCGGCGTGCTCGGCGTGCCGGGCTCCGGCCCCGACTACTACGCGCGCGGCAAGGTCGAAAAGCTGCGCAATCGCAACGACCTGTTCGCGCTGCTGCGCCGCCCCGAACGCACGTTCGCGCTGGCGCCGCGCACCGACCTGTGCGCCATCCACCAAGCGTCGCTCGACGGGAGCTTCGACTACTACGTCCTCGACGACAGCCACGCCAAGTTCCTGCTGCTGTCGAATCGGCTGCCCGACGGTTGGACGGGCGACGACAATCCGCTGAAAAAATGGATCCTCCGCGAACGGCCGGCCGACATCGGCACGCCGCTCGACATCAACTTCGACGACACGCTGCGGCTCGTCGGCGTATCGATGCCGTCGGAGGTTCGACGCGGAGACACGTTCGAGGTCGCTCTGTACTTCGAGGTGCTCAAGAAGCCGCGGCGCAACTGGAAGGTGTTCTTGCACTTCGACGGCGCCGGTATGCGGTTCCAGGGCGACCACTGGCCGCTGGACCACACGTGCGGCACGGTCTACTGGCAGCCGGGCGATTTCATCGTCGACCGGTACACGGTGACGGCCGGCGACATGACGACGCCGAAGGCGACGTACCAGGCGTGGGCCGGGCTGTTCGTGGGATCGTCGGGCAATTGGACCAATATGCCCGTCAAGTCGGGCGACCACGACGACGCCAACCGCGTGCGCATTGGCGCGATCCGGCTCCGCTGACGCGATTTCCACGGTGGGTTCCGCCCCCCTTGCCGCGACAATCGAGACTGGGCTATGACGGCGGCAAGGGACCGCCGCCGTGGACGTGCTGATCATGTCGACCCGACATCGCCGCAGCGACACCGATGCTCCGCCGACCGGCGGCATCGAGCGCCGTGGCTGTCCGCGCGTGCTCGTCGACCTCGAAGTCGATTGCCGTTGTCGGGACAACTTTCTGTTCGCATCGATCCGAGACATCAGCGCCACCGGCATCTTCGTCCAGACGCAACACCCCGAGCCGCCCGGTACGCATCTGAACCTGCGGTTCACGCCGGACGACAGCGACGAGCCGTTCGAACTCGAAGGTCGGGTCATCTGGATCAATCGCTATCGGCCCGGTGACGCGACCAACCTGAACCCGGGCATGGGCGTGCGCTTCGTCGCGCTCACCGACGCGCAGCGGCGCCGCCTGTCGGAGCTGGTCCGCACGTTCGCCTACCTCGACGACGACGACGCCGCCGACTGACGCCGTACCGTCGCACCGCCCCCGCCCGGGCCGCGGCAGCCGCCGGCGCACCGGCCGGCTGCCACCTAGCGCCAGGCCCTAACCGTCATCCGGATCGCGCGGATCTCGCGACGGCGGCCCGGGGATCGCGTAGCGGCCGTCGAGCCAGTTGCCGAGATCGATGAGCCGGCACCGCTTGGAACAGAACGGGTACGCATCGTTGCGGTCGTGCGGCGGCACGGGTTCACCGCAGATGGGACACCGCGTCGCGGGTCGCTCGGTCATCGCTTCGGCTTCCGGTCGAGGCCGTAGTAGGCGCACTTCTGGATGAGATTGGACCGGCTGATGCCCAGCTCCTTGGCGAGCTGCGACTTGTTCCAGTGCGTGCGAATCAGCCCCTGGTAGATGTACTCCGCCTCGAGCGCTTCGACCGCCTCCTTCAGGGTGCCGCGGTACGAGGGCGCCGATCCCGCGCGCGCGGGCGGCGGCTGGCTGGCCGCGTCGCGCACGCGCTGCGACAGCAGCTCGACGCCGAGTTCCGGCTGATCGGCGCCGAGCACGATGAGCCGCTCGATCTCGTTTTCCAGCTCGCGGATGTTGCCCGGCCACCGATAACGTTGCAGCGCATCCATCGCCTCGCGCGACAGCCGCGGCGGCGTGCCCTTGCCGTGGTAGTGCTTGGCGAGAAAGTGGGCGACGAGCAGCGGGATGTCTTCGACGCGGTCGCGCAGCGGCGGCAGCGTCACTTTCAGCACGTTGACGCGATAGTAGAGATCCTCGCGGAACTCGCCGCGCTCGACCAACTTCGCCAAGTCCTTGTGGGTCGCGGCGATGACGCGGACGTCGACGTGGACCGGCTTGGTCGCGCCGACCGGTGTGAACGTTCCCTCCTGCAGCACGCGCAGCAGCTTGACCTGCAGCGCCGGAGACATGTCGCCGATCTCGTCGAGGAAGAACGTGCCGCCGTCGGCGGCCGCGAACAATCCCTGCTTGTCGGCCACCGCGCCGGTAAACGCGCCGCGCACGTGGCCGAACAGCGCGCTCTCGAGCAAATTGTCGTTGAACGCGGAACAGTTTTGAACGACGAACGGCTTCTTCGCACGCGGCCCGTTGTAATGGATCGCACGGGCGATCAACTCCTTGCCGGTGCCGCTCTCGCCGTGGATGAGCACCGTCGACTCACTGCGGCAGATCTTTTCGAGCAGGCGGAAGATCTCCTGGATCGCCGGCGACGTGCCGATGATGTTGTCGAACCGGTAGCGCCCCTCGAGTTCGGCGCTGAGCGTGCTGACTTCGGCCTCATGGCGGCGCAACTCCTCGTGGTAGGCCATCACCTCCTGCGCGCCGAACTCGACGAGATCCTGGAGGCGTTCGAGGTCGTCGGACGACAGCCGCGGAATCGTCGCATCGCCGCCGTCGTCGAGTTTCGGGGCCGCCTCGGGGGCGAACTCGCGCACCTTGCGCAGCAGCTCCGCCCGGCCGGCGCTCGTCGTCGGCGCGCCCGTGCTCCCGCCCGTGAACAGGAACCCGGCAAGCTCGTCGTCGATGTGGATCGGCGCCGCGACGATGTCGAAGCCCATGTGACACGAGTGGACGACGACGCGCCGCCGCTTGCCCGACCGCAATCGATCGCGCACCACCTTGACGCTCTCGTTGCACCGGCGGAACCCCTCCTTCGAAAACAACGCGGCGCGGCAAAAGTCGTTTTGCGACGGGATGATGCGCCCCTCCGCGTGGTCGAGCACGTATCCCTTGGCGTCCGAGAACGCCAGCTCGAGTCCCCACCACTTGCGGATGACCTGCTTGAGCAGCTGGATGGAGTGGAGCTTGGTGTATGGGCGAAGATCGACCACGGAGGCGGCAAACTATATCACTCGATCAGCGACCAGCGCGGTCCGTCGGCTCGCACGCGCCCGTCGCGCGCGAGCTTCGCGAGATGAGCGACGAGCGAACGTTCCGCCAGCGCGTGTAGCGAAGCCGGCACGTCGGCATACACCGACGGGATCAGCTCGGCGGCGGTCGCCGCGCCGCGACCGGCGAGCGCGTCGACCACGCGGGCCTCGCGCCACAACCGGTGCGCGATGTAGCCGTCGAGCTTGGCGTCCGCGTCGACGATCGGCCCGCCGTGGGCCGGCAGCAGGTACCGCGCACGCAGCGCCTTCATCCGGCGCAGCGAATCGAGGTACGCGGCCATGTCCCCCTCGTCGGGATCGATCACGATCGTGCCGACGGCCGCCACCATGTCTCCGGCCACCAGCGCGCCGGTCGTCTCCTCGAAGAAACACAGGTGGCCGGGCGCGTGACCGGGGGTGAACACCGCGCGCACGCGCCGCGGCGGATCGCCCGGCAGTTCCACGACGTCGCCATCGCGGATCGCGCGGTCGACGCGCACGTGTCCGGCGAGCCGGCGCGCGGTCTCCTCGTGCGCCGCCACCGGCACGCCCCACCGGCGCGCCGCGTGGACGACGCCCCCCACGTGGTCCGGGTGGTGATGAGTGAGCCATACCTCGGCCAGCGGCCGGCCGCGCGCCGCCCACGCTGCGATCGCGTCGTCGAGCGCCCGCTGCTCGTCCGGGTACGGCGAGGCGGGATCGATCGCGACGCAGCGCCCGGCCCCGAGCAGATAACAATTGGTATGCGTGGCAGGCGGCAAGGTCGGCGTGCGGACGGGACACACGGCGATGCCCGGGGTCCACTCCCACACCCGCGGCCCGCCCTGCTCGCGCGCCGCGGCCGCGCGACAGCGCTCGGCCGCGCCGTCGATGCCCGGCGCGAGCGCGCGCAACACGCTCACGACCGGCGGCGGAATCAGCCACAGGCCGGACGCCCACCGCGCGAGCGCCTCGCCGGGGGTCACCCAGGCGCCGTCGTCGTGCTCCCCGCCGCTGAGCGCGTGGTCGGGCTCGGCGCCGTCCGGGCAGCGCACGAGGAAGTAGCGCGCGTCGAACCGAATCGGCGCGAAGTCGGGAGTGATCCACCGGCCCGCGTCGACGAAGGCGGCCGGATCGGCCGGCAGCACCACGCCGGTCTCCTCTCGTACCTCGCGCGCGCACGCGGCCTCGGCGCTGGCATCCTGCGGTTCCACGGCGCCGCCGCACAGCGACCAAAAGCCGCCGAAAAATGGCGAGGACGCGGCGCGTCGCGCCAGATACACCTGCACGCCGGAGGCGCCGGATGCCGGGCGCCACAGCGCGGCGGCGACGGCGGCGCGCGGGACCGTGGGCATGCGGACAATGTAGCGAAATCTGCGGCCGGCTCAAAAGTGCGTGACGCGCGCCGGCTCGCGACGTACACTGGAGCCAAGGGCGGACTGCATGGTCAGCGTCACGGCGCGAAAGATCCGCAACCACGCGTCGTCGCGATCCGGCGATCGATCCGGCGTCGCGCTCGGTCGCGTGTACACGGGTTACCTGATCTCGTACCCGGTGATCGGGCGCGGCATGGTCATCTTCCGCGACCCGCACGGACATCGGATGATCACCACGCCGGTCAAGCGCGTGCTCGGCGAGCCGACCGGCACGCAGATCTACGTCGAGACGGAAAACAGCGTGTACCGGCTCGAGATTCACGGCGAGCCGTTGTTCCCCATGACGTCGCCTCACGGCGACTCGAACGAAGCGGCCGGGTAGCGCACCGAGCCGCCGGT
Source organism: Deltaproteobacteria bacterium (assembly GCA_003696105.1). Taxonomy (NCBI): domain Bacteria; kingdom Pseudomonadati; phylum Myxococcota; class Myxococcia; species Deltaproteobacteria bacterium. Next base: position 20,272 of record RFGE01000034.1, read on the forward strand.
CCGGCGGCCGCGCGGCGCGAGGGTAGACGCGCGCGTCCGCGCTCGGCCCGCGTGCGCGCTCGGCCCGCGTGCGGGCTCGGCCGTGCCCGGGCTCGGCCGTTCCCGCGCTCGGCCCGCGTGCGGGCTCGGCCGTGCCCGCGCTCGGCCCGCGTGCGCGCTCGGCCCGCCGCCGGTGGCCCGCGAGCCGCCATGCCTGGTATAGAGTCGGCGCGTCGTGAGCAGTCTGTTCGACAAGCGGCTGGTTCTCGTCCTCGGCAAGGGAGGCGTCGGTCGCAGCACCGTGGCGGCGGCGCTCGCCGCGGCGACGGCCGGCCGCGGCCGCACGACGCTGCTGTACGAAGCGCTGGCCAAGGATCGCTTCGCCCAGTTCTTCGGCGTGCCGGAGGTGCGGCCGGAGCCGACGCCGCTGCGCGACAACCTGTGGGCGCTCAACACGGACCCCGCCCACGCGCTGCGCGAGTACGGCTTGATGGTCCTGCGCTTCGAGCGCGTGTACAACATGGTGTTCGAGAATCGGCTGACGAAGTCGTTTCTTCGCGCCATCCCCGGGCTCGATCACTACTCCGTGCTCGGCAAGGCCTGGTACCACACGACGCAGATGCGCTTCGGCAAGCCGGTATGGGACACCGTCGTGTTCGACATGCCGGCCAGCGGCCACGCGATCTCGATGCTGCGCATCCCTTCGGTAATCCTCGACACGGTGCCCGAGGGACCGCTCACGCGCGACGCGCGCAAGCTCCACGACCTCCTGCTCGACCGGCGCCGCACCGCCGTGGTCATGGTCACTCTCGCCGAGGAGATGCCGACCAACGAGGCGCGCGAGGTCGCGGAGGTGCTGCGCGAGGATCTCGGCCTCGAGGTAACCCACCTGGTCGTCAATCAGCTGTACCCGAACTTCTTCCCCGACGGATCGCCCGCGGCGCGCACGCTCGCCGCGTTGCGCGACAGCGGCACGGACGACGGCGATCTGGCCGCGCTCACCGCGCACGGCGCGCTCGGCCACAGCCGCCGGCGCCTCAACGAGCGCTACCTCGACATTCTGCGGCGGGACATCGACGCGCCGCGCGCCGAGCTGCCGTTGTTGTTCGCGCCGTCGCTTACGGCGGGCCACATCGACGAGCTGGCGGAGCGGTTGGCGTCGAGCTTCGCGTGAGTGGTACGCTGTCGGCGTGCGAACCGTCCTGTGTGCTGTCTTTGCGATGTCGCTCGCGGCCGCCGCATGCACCAGCGTGTCCACCGCTCGGCTCCAACCCGAAACCGTCCACGTCGGCCCCGGCGCCCGCCCGATCGCAGCCATCCAGGCGAACGCGGCGAGTTTCTACCTGTTGTTCGTTCCGATCGCGGGCGAGGCGTCCCTCGACAAGGTGATCAACCGCAAACTGATCGTTGCGGCCAAGACGATGGGCGCCGACAAAGTCGCGAACCTGTCGTTCGACGTGACGCCCGACGGCGGCATTTGGGCGCTCCGCAAGCTGCTCGGCTGGCGCTCGGCGCGCGCGAGCGGCATCGCGGTACAGATGACCGGCGCGGCGCCCGACCCGGCCGCCGACGACGGCCCCGAGCCGGCCGCACCCGGCGCGCCGTGACCCGCGCGATGGCAGCGCCCGCCGGCAACCGGTCCCGCGCAGCCGCCCTCGTCGCACGGCCCGGCGTCGGGTGGCCGCGGCGCGGGCTGCGCGGCGCCGCGGCGGCCGTGATGTGCAGCGT
>RFGE01000035.1 GCA_003696105.1 Deltaproteobacteria bacterium
CGCGCTCCCGCCGCCGCGCGCGCGGGCCGCGGCGCTTGCGCCGCCGCGGCGCGCACACTAGAGTCCGCCCACCGATGCTCGCAAAACTTCGGGAGAACTCGCGCTCGGTCATCATCTGGGTGCTGTTCGGCATCATCATTGCGTTCTTCATCATCAGCTTCGGCCCGCAGGCCGGCCACGACCAGTTCGCGTGCGGCGGCCGCGCGCCGTTCGCCGCCGAGGTCGCCGGCCGCGAGATCTCGCTGGACTCGTGGCGCTTCGTCATGAACGCCCTCGGGTTCGGCGGCGGCAGCGGGAAGCGCAACCGCGCCCGGCGCGCAAAGGAAACGGCGATGGATCGGCTGATCGAGCGCGAACTGTTCGCCCAGTTCGCCGAGAGCCTCGGCTACCGGCTGTCGGATCGCCTCGTCGACGAGCGGATCGCGGCCGGCAAGATTCTCGTGGTGGGATCGCCGCTGCCCGGGCGCCGGATCTACTTCGACGCCGACGGCGCCTTCGACTACGACGCCCTCAAGCGATTCGCGGCCCAACTCGGTCTGACCAGCGCAGCACGCTTCCGCGACGAACAGCGCCGAGAGCTGCTGGCGGAGTTGGGCCGACAGCAGATCGCGCAGGGCGTCCGCGTGTCTCCCGAGGAAGTCGAGACCCGCTATCGCCTCGACAACGACACGGTCGCGTTCGACTTCGTCCAGTTCGACCCGCGCGCCTACGAGCAGCGCCTCGCGCTGTCGCCCGAGCAGGTGCGCGCGTTCCTCGCCGCGCGCGCCGACGAGGTCAAGCGGCGCTACGACCTCGACGCCGCCCTGTACAAGGGCGTCAAGCCGCAGGTGCGCGTGCGGATCCTGTTCACCGCCCGCGAACATCCACCGGCGAGCGGGGACGCGGGACCGGTCGATCCGACGCTCGACCCGGCCCACGCGCGCATCGCGGCGGCGCGCGCGCGCATCGAGGCGGGCGAACCGTTCGAACGCGTCGCCGCCGAGATCAGCGAGGACGAGCACACGAAGTACCGCGGCGGCGACCTCGGCTGGCGACCGGCCGCGAGCGTCGTGCCCGACCAGGCGGTGACCGACGCGATCGCCAAGCTGGCCGAGGGCCAGCTGTCGGACATCATCACGACCGACCGCGGCTTCTACCTGGTGCGAGTCGACGGCCGCCGCGAGGGCGACCTGTCGTTCGACGACGTCAAGCTCGACATCGCCGAGCGGCTGGCGCGCGAGTACCACGCGCGCGAGGCGGCCCGCGCCGACGCCGAGAAGGCGTTGGCCGAGGCGAAGGCGTCGGGCAAGCCGTTGCGCGAGCTGTTTCCGGCCGACGGCGACGACGAGGACGGGCCCAAGACCGGCGCGGTGGTGCGCCGGGCGGGGCCGGTCGTGCTCGCGGCCGATCCGCCCGTGCCGGCGCCGGCGGGCGCGCAAGCCGACACCGCGGCGCCGGCGCTGGAGGTGGTGCGGCCGGCCGACGTCCCCGCGCCCAAGGTGCAGACCGCGCGCGGCGTCAAGCGCGGGCCGGTCATCGCCGGCGCGAACAACACGCCCTACCTGGGCCGATCGCCCGAGCTGGCCGCGGCGCTGTTTTCCGACTGGGAACCGAACACGCTGGCCGACCGCGTGTTCGAGGTGGACGGGCGGTTCGTCGTCGTCGAGTTCAAGGAGCGGACCAAACCGGACATGGAGGCGTTCGCCAGCCAACGCCCGCGCCTGACGGAAGCGATGCGGCGCGAGCGCGCCCGCCGCGCGGTCGACGACTGGGCACTCGCCCGCTGTCGCGAAGTCGCCAACGCCGGCGACATCCTCGTGAACACCGAGCTCGTCACCTACAACGACCCCGACACGGGCGATCCGCTGCCGGTGACCTACAAGCTGTGCTCACAGGGCCTGCCGGGCCTGTAGGCCGCGCGGCGACCGCCCCTGCCCGCCCACGTCCCCCTCTGCTACGATCGCGCGGCGAATGGCCGCCGGGGGTGCGCACCACACCGACCTGCCGAATCTCGGGTTTTCCTTCCGCCTCGCCGGCGGCAGCGGCACACTATCGTTGCGAGAGCAACGACTGTTCGATTGGTTGTATGTCGACCGACTCGACCTGGAGGTGCCCAACCTACCCCTGCCGGTCGATCTGGCGGCGGCACCGCCCAGATTCCAGCGCCGCCGCACGCGCGTCACGCTCGCGACATTGCGCATGCATCAAGGCGATGTCGACCGGTTCATCGCATCGCGCGAGCGGGCCCTTGGCAGCGCGGGAATCGACGAGTTGCAGGCGCGACCGCGCGACGGATTCGTGTGGCTGTCCGGCCGTGTGCGCGCGGCCGATCACGCCGCCGACTTCACCGCGCGCGTGTACCTGCACGGCCGCGGCGGTCGGCTTCGTTTGATCGCGGCCGACGCGTGTCTCTACGGGTTCGCCGGCGTGCCGGCGCCGCTGGTGGCGCACCGGGCGCTCGCCGCGCTGCTCGGCGACGCGGCGCGCGCCCGCGGGCTCGGCGACTTCGACTTCGAGCCGTTGCGCGCGCTGCTGTGGCACACGCTGCCGGCGCGCGGCTGGCGCCTGCCGGATGCGTCGACCGTCGAGATCGTCGCAGCGCGGGCCACGCGCGGCGTCGTCGAAGTCGCCTACGCGGCGGGCGGCGGCGGCCCGGCCCGCGGCGCGTCGGACCGCACCCTGGCCGAGGCAGCCGGCTACGTCGACGCGCTGCGCCGACTGCGCGACGGAGACGAGTACCTGATGTGCGGCGACGTGGACTCGGCGCTGCGCGCATACCGCGCCGCGCTCGCCCGCGGCGACGATCCCCACGTCGCCGCCCGCGCGCTCGCCGCCGCCGCGGCTCGGCCGGCGTGGTTCCGCGACGCGGTCGAGTTGGCGGCCGAAGCGCTGGCTCGCTGGCCGGGATTCGCGCCGGCCTGCGCGGCCCGCGCGGCGGTGGCGATGGCCGAGGGGGATCTCCGCGAAGCGGCGACCTGGTTCGAACGCCTGGCCGACACGGCCGCGGCCGCCGGCGACGACGACGTGACCGCGCACGCGGCGCTCGCCGGTGCGCGGGCCCTGCGCGCCGTCGACCCGGCCGCCGCCACCGCGCTGTACGAGCGCGCGCTCGCGCACCGGCCCGGCCTCACCGAGGCGGTCGAGGCGCTCGCCAGCCGCTACGAGGAGGAGGAGCGCTGGCACGATCTCGTCCGGCTGATCCGCACGCGCATCGCGACGACGTCCGACCGCGCGCGCCAGGCGAGCGAGCTGGTCCGCCTCGCCGTCATCCTGCGCGACGCGCTCGGCGACACGGCGCGCGCGCGCGACGAACTCGAACGCGCCACGCAGCTCAGCCCCGACTGCATTCCGGCGTGGGAGGCGCTCGCCGACACGCTGCTCGGCGCCGGCGACGTACCGCTCGCGGTGCGCGCGCTCGACGCCGCCGCCGAGCGCTACCGCACGCTCGGGGACGCGCGCGGCGAGGCGCGTGCGCATTTGCGCGCCGCGGAGGCGTGGCGGACCGAGGGCGACGCCGACCGCGCCGCGGAGCGGCTCGCGCGCGCGCTCGAGTGCGACGGCGACTACCCGCCCGCCGTCGAGGCGGCCGCGCGCGCCGCGTTCGACGCCGGCCGCCCCGCCGAAGCCGCGGCGCTCTGGCAGCGGCGCCTCGAACTCGGCGGCGCCGCCGCGGACGCGCGCGCCGCCATGCTCGTCGAACTCGGCCGCAGCCTCGCCGCCGCCGGCGACGTCGACGCCGCGCGCGAAGCGCTCGACGAAGCGGCCTCGGCGCGCGCCGGCGAGCCGTCGGCGCGCGCGTGGGCCGAACGGGCCGCCCTCGACGCGAGCGCGGGCCGCGGCGACGCCGCGGCGACCGGGTACGCGCGGGCGATCGACGAACTGGCCAGCACGCCCGACGCGCTCGACCGGCTGCCGGCCGCCGGCCGCCGACTCGCGGCGCGCTGGTCGCTCGCGCGCGCCCACCTCACGCGAGACGACCGCGACTTCGAGCGCGCGCACACGCTCGACCCGGACGGCGACGTCGGCCGTGCCGCCGCGCGCGCCCTGTACGAATCGGCGATCGCGCGCGGCGACGACGCCGCGGCGCGACGCTGGCTCGATGCGCTCGTGACCGAGGGAATCGAACCGGTCGACGAACTCGAGGCGCGGCTTGCGCGCGCCGAGATCGCGCTGCGCCTCGGCGACCCGGACGCGGCGCTCATCGATCTCGAGCGCGCGACCCACGGAGCGCTCGCCGACTGCGCGACGGAGGCGCACCGCGAACGCGCGCTCGCGATCGAAGCCGAACTTGCGCGCGCCGCCGGCGATCCGCTCGCGCGCGCCAAGGCGCTCGGCCAGCGGGCCGACTCGATCGCGAGCCGCGGCGCCGGCGACGCCCTGTCTGCGTTCGCGGACGCCGCCGAGGCATGGCTCGACGCGGACGACCCCGCCGAGGCGCTGTCGTACGCACGGCGCGCGGCAGTGTTCGCCGAAGGCGTCGACGACGCGGCGAGCGCCGAACGCGCGCTGCGCGCGCTCGGCCGCGCGGCGTGGCGGCGCCGCGCATGGTCCGACGTGGCCGCCGCGGCGGCGCGGCTGCTCGCGGGCGATCCGCCGCCGGACGACGCGGCGGTGTGGTCGTACCGGATGGGCGTCGCGCTCGACAAGTGCGGCGACTTGCCCGGTGCCGCGGCCGCCCTTCAGCGCGCCGTCGACGATCCGGGCGCGCCGCCGGAGGTGCTCGGCGACGGGCTGCGCGCCCTGGCTGCGATCTGGGATCGGCTCGGTGAGCCGGAACGGTCAGCGCGCGCGCTCGAGCGATTCGCCGCCGGCGACGTCGCGTCGGCCGCCGCCCGCGCCGACGCCTGGTACCGCGCGGGCGAAATCCACCGCAAGCGCCCGGGCGGCGATCCCGCCGACGCCGAGCGCTGCTTCGAAGCGGCGCTGCGGCTGATGCCGGATCACATGCCGTCCCTCGACGGGCTCGAGCGGCTGAGCAGCGAGCGCGGCGACTGGGAACGCGTCGCGCAGATCCTCGGCCGCAAGATCGCCGCCACGCCGCGGCAGGCCGAGCGACAAAAGGCGCTGCTCGCGCGCCTCGCCGAGTTGCAAGCCGAGCGCCTCGGCCGCCCCGACGTCGCGCTCGAAACGCACCGGCGAGCCCTCGAACTCGACCCCTACTTCCGGCCGGCTCTGCGGTTCGTCGCGGCCGCCGCGCGCGCGGCCGGCCGCGTTGACGAGGCGATCGGGGCGCTCGAAAAACTCACCCGCGTGCTGCCGGACGATGGCGAACTCGACGACCCGCCCGCCGCCGTCGACGCCGAGCGCATCGATGCCGCCGTCGCGCTAGCCGAGTTGTTGATCGATCGCGGGCGACCGCGCGACGCGATCGAACCGCTGTCGACGCTCGCCGATCGATGCAACCGCGACGGCCGGTTGCTCGATGCCCTGTCCGCTGCCTATCGCGCCGCCGACATGTGGCGCGAGGCGGCCGACGTGCTCGGCGAACGGGCCGCGACCGCGGGCGATCCCGCGGTCGCCGCGCAGTGCGACCTGCAACGAATCGCGATCTACCGCTCGCACCTCGCCGACGACGGCGCCGCGTGGGCCGCGTGCCGCGCCGCGCTCGCGCGCGGCGCCGACCATCCCGCTCTGTTGGCCGCGGCGGTCGACCTGTCGCGCGCGCACGGCGATCCGCAGGAGCGCGTCGAAGTGCTCGTCCGCGCGGCGGCGAGCGAGGCCGCCTGCGAGCGAGTCGGCGCAGGCGCCGCGGACCTGTTGGTCGAGGCGGCCGACCTGTGCGCCGGCGCGGCGGGCGACCCGGAGCGCGCCGCGGCGTTGTACCGGCAAGCGCTCGCCATCGACCCGCGCCACCCGGCGGCGCTGTCTGGACTCGGCGACACCGGCCTGCACGCGCGCGTACCCGAGGCGATCGAGGACGAGTCGCTGTCGGACGCGATCGACGCCGCGCGCGCCCACTTCGAGGACGGCGACCCGGAGGCGGCGCTCCAGCTGATCGCCGGCGCCGACGCGGCGACCGCTCCCCGCTCGCTGATCGAGCTGCGCGCGGACGTCTACGAGGCGCTCGAGCGGTGGGCCGACCTCGCCGCGGACCTCGACGCGCTGTGCGCGCGCGCCGCGGCCGACGGAGATCGGGCCGCCGAACAGAGAGCAACCCGGCGCCTCGCCGCCGTGCTGCTCGATCGTCTCCACGACCACGCCGCAGCGGCCGACCGATATCGACGCGCGCTCGACCTCGATCCCGACGATCTCGCGGCCGCCGAAGCGCTCGCGGAGCTGGGGCGCCGCCGGCGGCAGCGCGACGCACAGGTCGACGCGCTCGAGCGCGTGTTGGCGATCTGCCGGCGCACTGGCGCAGGCCCCGCGCGCGAAGCCGCCGTGCTCCGCGAGCTGGCGGCGTGCGCGCGCGCCGACGGCGCCCTCGACCGGGCTGCCGCGCTGCTCGACGAGGCGCGCGGGATCGCTCCCGGCGATCCCGACGTGTTGCGCGCGCGCGCCGAGGTCGCTGCGGCCGTCGAGGACTTCGCGACCTGCGCCGAGTGCCTCGAGGCGCTGGCCAACCGCCTGCTCGATGGCCCGGCGACCGCTGCCGGCCGCGCGGCGGCCGGCGAGGTTCTCACCGAGTTGGCCGCGGTCTGCGCCGACCGGCTGGCCGATCGCGAGCGGGCGCGGGCGGCGCTGCGCCGCGCGGCCGACGCGTTCGGACCGAACGCGCGCGGCGATGCCGCGCGGCGGTTGCTGGCGGCCCACGCGCTCGGCGACGAGGCCGACGACGAGGTGGTCGCCGCGCTCGACGCGATCCCCGCGGATCGGCGAACCCAGCAGGACATCATTCACATGGCGATGGCGCTGCGCCGGCTCGGTCACGATCGCCGCGCCGTGGCCGAACTCGAGCGGGCGCGCGCGCGCGCACCGCTGCCGGACGACGCGGCCATGCTGCTGTTCGCGCTGCACCGCGAGCTGGCCCGCAAGCAGCAACTGGCCGAGTCGCTGGTGCGCGGCGCTGCCGATTGCGATCCGGCGGCCGCCCGCACGCGATTGTACGAAGCACTGTTGTTGTATGAGCAATCGCTGGAAGACGCAGACGCGGCGGCACGCATTCGCGCTCAGCTCGACTCGCTCGCGCCGACGTTTCACCCGGCGCGCCCGGCAGGCGCGAACGCCCCGCGCGACGCGCGCACTGGCGCGAGCGACGGCGGCGCCGGCGCGACCGACGCGCGTCCCGCCGCGCCCGACCCCGGCCGCGACGGCGATGCCGGCGCGACCGACGCGCGGCCCGCCGCGCCCGACCCCGGCCGCGACGGCGATGCCGGCGCGAGCGACGCGCGGCCCGCCGCGCCCGACCCCGGCC
>RFGE01000036.1 GCA_003696105.1 Deltaproteobacteria bacterium
GCCGACCCGCGCGCGCTCGCCGCCGCCGCGCCAACCCCCGCGGCCGGCCCGGCTCCTCGGGCGCGCCGGCGCTGGCCGGTCGCGGCGGCCGCCCTGGTCGCGCTGGGCGGCGGCGCGGCCGCGGCGACCTACGCGGTGATGGCGCACCAGTCCGGCGAGCCGCCGGCGCCCCCGAGCGCGCGCGCCGGCGCGAGCCCCGAGGCGGCCGCGTCCTACGAGTTCACGACCCACCCGACCCGCGAGCTGTATCGCGTCGACGCCGCGGACGCGGCGCCGCGGACCGTCGAGCCCGACGAACCGGCTGGCACGCACGAACCGAGCGGTGCGCGCGGCCGCGTGTGGCACCACCCGAGCTACCCGATCGATGTCAGCCTACCGGCCGGCGTCGGCCCGTTGGAGGAGCAGGGCACCGGCGCCTACGCAGCGAGCGGAACAATCGACGGCCACGACGTCCTCGTCGCCGTCGCCGTCGAGGACTTCGGCGGAGGGCTGCCCGACGCGGCGCTCGAGCAGGCCGCCCGCGCCGTGCCGTCCGGCTTCGGCGGCCGGCTGATCGACGTGCGCCGGCGCCGCGCATGGGGCCGGCGCACGTGGGGCGGCGTGGCCACCGCAGGGGGCGGCACCCGGCTCGAGTTCGTGCTGTATCCGGCCGACGACTTTCTCGCGGTCGTGGCGTTCGCGGCCCCGTCCGACGCCTTCGACGCGCTCGCGCCGGCGCGCGAGCGGCTGTTTGCGCGCGGCGTCCGCCGCCGGTGACGCCGCGCCCCGCACGCGGCGCGCGTCAACCGACGAGCGCCGCGATCTCCTCCTCGGAGAAGCCGTAGTCGCGCAGCACCTCGGCCGAGTGCTCGCCCAGGCGCGGCGCGATCCGGTCCGCGCGCGGCTCGCCGACCGGCGTGCGCACTTGCAACACCTGACCCAGAGCGCCGCCATCGGCCGTGAAGAACGCCCCGCGCGCCGCGTGCAGCGGATGGGCGCGCACCTCGTCGAGTTCGAGCACCGGCTCGCAGCAGCAGTCGACCGCGGCGAGCCGCTCCATCCACTCGTCGCGCGTGTGCTGTTCGAAGATCGCCTGCAGTTCGGCTCGAATCGCGGCCTGCCGGTCCGGCGGCGCGATCACCTCGGACACATCCGCCTTGCGGCCGATCGCGCTGTTGAGCGCGAGCCAGAACTTCGGCTCGAGCGCACCGACCGCGAGGTACTTGCCGTCGCGCGTGCGGTACACGCCGTAACACGCGAGCCCGCCGTTGAGCGGCGCCTCGCCGCGCGTCGGCACCGCGCCACCGGCATCCATCTGGCCGAACGCGTGCGCGAGCAGCGCGAGCGCCCCCTCGCACATTGAGATGTCGAGGTGGGCGCCTTCGCCGGTGCGCTGCCGCTCGACCAGCGCACCGAGCGTCGCGACCGCGCCCCACAGCGCTCCGCCCGCGAGGTCCGCGATCTGCACGCCGGGCAGCGCGGGTGCGCCGCCGCGAGCGCCGCCCATGGCGAGTACGCCGGCCAGCGCGATGTAGTTGAGGTCGTGGCCCGCGCGGTCGCGGTACGGTCCGGTCTGCCCGTAGCCGGAGATCGAGCACATCACGAGGCCGCGGTTGCGCGCGCGCAGCGCATCGTACCCGACGCCAAGGCGGTCGAGCACGCCCGGGCGAAACGTCTCGACGAGGACGTCGGCGCGCTCGGCCATGCGCAACAGCGCGTCGCGGCCCGCGTCGGTCTTGAGGTCGAGTACGAGCGATCGCTTGTTGCGGTTGACCGCGAGAAAGCCGCCGCCGAGCCCGTCGCGCGAAGGCGGCATCTGACGCATGTAGTCGCCGACGTTGGGCGCTTCGACCTTCACCACGTCGGCGCCCATGTCCGCGAGCACCATCGTGAGAAACGGTCCCGGCAACAGGCGCGTGAGATCGAGCACGCGCACTCCCTCGAGCGGTCGAGCCATGTCACCTCCCCGGTGCCACGCAGGTCGACATGCCGACGGCCGGCAGCGGAACGCGCTCCCGGCCGTCGATCGGTTCACGTGAGTCAGGGACGCGCCCGCCGCGGCGCGCCCTACGGGCTGTGCGCCTTACGCGCTGGCGCCGCCGTCGGCGGCGACGGCAAAAAACTGCTGCAGCTTCGTCGCGAGCATCGGATCGCCCGTGACCTTGAGCTTGCCCTGGAAGTACAGCTGCATACCGGCCTGGGGGTCGGACAGCATCGTCTTGAAGTCCTCGTGGTCGACCTCGATCGTGCACTGGGCGTCGCCGCTGTCGCCCGGCGTGCAGGTCGGCTGGTCCTTCGTGAGATCGACGGTCCACTCGCCGCCGCCGTCACCCGTGATCTTGAAACAGTAGATCGCGTTGACTTCCTTGGCGCGGTCCGGGTGCTTCTCGAGCGCCGCGGGGACCTGGACGTCGAACAACTCTTTGGCGTCCTTCGGCAGTTCCGGCATGGGTTCTCCTATCGTCGGTGCGGTGGACCCGCGACGCGTGCGCCCCGCGAGTCGTTCCGCCGGGTCGTAACACGCCGCGTCAGCAGGGGTCAAGCGAAACGGAATGGCCGCTCATTCATCCATACGCGCGTGGAATTGCACGTCCCCGATCCGCGTGTGGCGCAGGCGGCGCGCCGGACCGCCGCACGCGCGGCGTCATGTCGGGCGCGGGGCGGCGACCGCGACGCGCCGAACCCGCGCGCCAGTGCGGCGACGCGCCGGCGTGCCCCCGCGGTCGCGCGCGCCGCCGCCCCCCGCACCCCGTATACTGGCGGACGTGGACCCGCTCGTGACCACGGCGTTGCCGGCCGCGTTGGTCGTGCTCGCCGCCGTGGTGGCGCGGCGCGAGTGGCGGCAGTACCGCAGCGCGACCGCGATCGGTTCCGATCTATTCCGCTACAGCCGCGGCCGGTTGGTGCGGCGCATGACCGGCGTCGGAGTGCTCGTTGCGCTCGCAATGACGCTGGCCGCCCTGGGATGGGTTCGCCCCAGGACGGCCAGCGGGTTGTCCGCGTTGATCGGCGCGCTCCTCGTCGAGGTCGCGCTCCTCGTCGCGCTTCCAATCCTCGACCTGTGGGAGACGGCGCGGACCGCCCGGCCCGAAGACCTCACCCGGCAGGCCGACTGGCACGGCCGCGTCAGAACGCGCAGTCGGCGGGATCCCCCTCCGTAGGCGCCCACTGCGCGGAGTCCGCATAGTAGACCCGGCGGAACGACGGGTCCCAGCACTCGGTCGCGGTGACCGACACGGCGCCGAGATCGCCGCCGGACACAACCACGTCGGCGCGGCCGGCGCCGGTGACGTCCCATCGCGAAGCGATCTGCGCGTCCTCGACGAGAGCGGTGTCGCCGAGATCCGCGTGAATGCCGAACGCGAAGTCGCCGGATGTGTCCTCGGCCTCCCCGTAGTGGTAGGTGAACGTCACCGGCCGCTCGACGCCGTCGTCGCCGATCTCCACCGTGTCGATGACCATGTCGACGGTCGCGTTCGACCCGTCGCGATTCTCCAGATCATATTCGACCGACACGGTGCCGCGCTTGCCCGCATTGTCGACCGGGTCGGCCAGCTCGGCCGCGTCGAAGTCGATGACGAAGCTGCCGGTGCCCCGGTGCGGCTCCGCGCCCGGAATCGCCTCACCGCTGATCGTCGTGACGAACTCACTGTCGGGCCGGGTCTTGTCGCGGCCGTCGAGTTGCCAGGTGTAACGCGCGCCCGCCTCGTGTTCGGTGACGACCAGGCGCCACTCGCTCGGGTCGAGCGCGTCCGAGTGCGGCCCCCACGTGTAGACGTTCCCCTCGACGGTGGTCGGCGGGAACTGAACGACGGTGTGGACGACCAGCAGCACCCAGCCGACGCTGAAGTTCAGGTCGCGGCTGGTGTTCCGGGTGACGAGGTAGTACTCGGCGATCTGGCCGAGGGCGGCTCGGCGCGCGACGCCGATCGAGCCGTCGCCGGGATCACCCGGCAGCGCGGCCGCGGCCTGATCCGGCACCTTGACGCGCACGTCCTCTCCGCGTGGCAGCGCGGCGGCGATCGCGGGGCCGGGATCGGGGTCGATGCAGCCGGCCGACAGCAGGCCGGACAGAGCGAGGCTGGTGGCGGCGGCGATGGAGGTCAGTCGGTTGCGCATGGTCGGTACCTCGTCGTGGTTGGGCGGCGAACGGCCGCGGTTCGCCCGAAGGCGGTGCAGCCGCCGTGCCGATCCGCAACCCCGCGACGACACGCCGCGCATGTTGCGATTTCCTACAGGTCGAGGCGTGCGACCGACCGGCCGTCGTAGAAAACGAACACGGCGCCATCGGCGACCGCGACACCCGGCCGGTCGACGCGCGCGCCGTCCGGCGGAGGCAGCGGCCAGGTCCAGCGGCGGCGGCCGTCGGCGCCGAACGCGACCACCGCGTCGCGGCGAAGGGACGCATCGCGCCGGACCACGACGGCCGCGGCTCCGTCGGGCGCGAACGCGGCGGCCCATACGACGAGCGCCGGCACCCGATCGCCGCGGGCGGCGACCGCGCCGGTCGCCGGGACGATCGCGACCGGCTGGGCGCCCCCGTCGACGGCGATCGCACGCAGCCGTCCCGCGGCATCGGCGGCCAGCGCTCCGGGCGCGGTCGCGTACCGCCCCGGAGCGCGCCACAGCCGGCGCCCGTCGCCGGCCGCGAACGCGATCAGCGCCTCGTCGGCCACCACCGCGACGGCCCCGCCGGCGGCGACCGGGCCGGCGCCGCCCGCGTCGATCGCCGGTTCGATCGGCGCCGACCACGCGCCCGTCGCGCCCGCGCAGCGCAGCGCGGCGCGGCCGAGCCGACAGGCGAGTCCGTTCGCCCGCAGCACGCCCATCTCGTCGGCGGGCCGCGGCGGCGGCCGCGGCGCGTCCGGGTCGCGAGCGACGACGGCGCCGGTCATCGGGTCCAGCTCGACGGCGCCGACGGCGGACGACGCGACCCGCACCGTCGCGCGCACGCGCGGCCCGACCGCCCACGTGAGCGGCTCGGCCGCCGCGGAGGCGAGTTCCGCGCGCCACCGCGGCGCCGGCGGCGTATCGCCGAAGTCCCGCGGGCGCTGGCCGGCCGCCGCATCGCCACGGATCGGCGCGTGCCGCGGCGCGTCGCGGCACGCGCCGAGCGCAGCGACCGCGGCCACCGCGACCGCGCAACGACCGCGCGGCCGCCGGGTCAACGCGACGAGGTGCGCTTGGCCTGCGCCGCGCGGAATCGGTCCGCCCACCCGTCGATGTTGTGCTGTTTGACCCGCGACAGCGCGAGCGCGCCGCGAGGCACATCCTTGGTGACGGTCGTACCGCTGCCGACGTACGCGTCCCGACCGATGGTGACCGGCGCAACGAGCTGGCTGTCGGAGCCGATGAACGCACCGGCCTCGATCACCGTCTGGTACTTCTTCACGCCGTCGTAGTTGCACGTGATCGTGCCGGCACCGATGTTGGCCCGCGCGCCGACCGACGCGTCGCCGAGGTACGCCAGGTGATTGGCCTTCGCCCCCTTCATCAGGTGCGCCTTCTTGGTTTCGACGAAGTTGCCGACCCGGACGTCCTCGTCGAGCCGCGTGCCCGGCCGGCAGTGCGCGAACGGGCCGACCTGCGCCCGCGCGCCGACCGACGCCTCGGTGAGCACCGAGTACGGCTTGAGCCACGCGTCGTCGGCGATCGCGCTGTCCTGCACGATGCAACCCGCGTCGATCCGCACGCGCGCGCCCACCGACGTTCGCCCGCGCAGGTGGACGCCCGAGCCGATCCAGGTGTCGCCGCCGATCGCGTCGACGTCGGCGTCGATGTAGGTAGCGACCGGGTCTTCGAGCGTCACGCCTGCCCGCATCCACCGCTGCGCGATCGAGCGGCGCGCGATCGCGTTCACCGCCGCCAGGTCCGCGCGGTCGTTGATGCCGCGCACCTCGTCGAACGGCGCTTCGATCGCTGCAGCGCCGGGCGCGAGGTCCGTGAGGTACAACTCGCCTTGCGCGTTGTCGTCGGTGAGCCGGCCGATGTCGGCGCGCAGCTTGCCGAGCCGGATCGCGTACAGACCGGCGTTCATCTCCTCGATCGCCCGCTCCTCCGGCGTCGCATCGGCGTCCTCGACGATGCGGTCGACCCGGCCGTCCGCCCGCCGCACCACCCGTCCGTACGCGACCGGCTCGGTCGGGCGCGTGACGGCCAGCGCCATGTCGTCGCACGCGGCGACCAACTCGCGCACCCGATCGGCCGAAACCAGCGGAGCATCGCCCGACAACACGACCACGACGCGGTCATCGGACTCACCGGCGAGTACGGATAGCGCGCACATCACCGCGTGACCGGTGCCCCGGCGCTCGGCCTGCAGCACGGTCTCGACCGCACCGGCGCCGTAGCGCCGGTCGATGGCGTCGCGGACGCGGTCGGCCTGGTGGCCCACGACCGCGACGATGCGCGCCGCGTTCGCCGCGCGCGCCGTCTCGATCGACCAGATAATGAGCGGCCGGCCCGCAACCTCGTGCAACACCTTGGGGCGTTCGGACTTCATCCGGGTGCCCTGTCCAGCCGCGAGGATGACGACGATCGGGGACTGCGACATGGCCGGCAGCATACTCCGATCGCGCCGAAGCCGCGACGCGACCACCGCGCCGGCCGCGTGCACCGCGGTTGCGCCGGGTATACCCTTCCGGCACCGTGACCATCGCTCGCCGCGCACTCGTCGCCCTCCCGTGGCCGGCCGCCGCCGTGCTCCTGTGGCCGGTCGCCGCCGCGGCGCACAGCTTCTCCGTGGCCTACTCGCGGCTCGACGTGTCGGCCGACCGGCGCGCCGCCGCGTACGAGTTGCGCATCGCCGCCGCCGACTTGACCGAGGTGCTCGGCGCCCGCGACGCAGTGGACGCCGATGCGATCCGCGCGGGCGCCGACCGAATCGCCGCGTACGCCGCGAAGCGCGTGTCCGTCGAGGGCGACGGCACGCCGTGCGCTGCGGCGCCGCAGGTCGACGTCGCCGCCGAGTCGGCGCTGTTCGCGCGACTGCGCTGGCAGTGTGCGTGGCCGGCGCCCATTCGAACGATCGCCCTCGACTACGACCTGTTCTTCGACGACCTCGACCCCAACCACACCGGCATGGTCGAGGCGACCTATCGCGGTCACCGCGTGACCGCGACGCTCACGGCCGACGCATCCCGTTTCGAGTGGGATCTGGCCGCCGCGCCGCCGGCGACGGTCTGGACGTTCGTCCAGAGCGGCGTCCACCACATCCTCGACGGCCCGGACCATCTGCTGTTTCTGCTCGGGCTGCTGCTCGTCGCGGCGGCGCGGCGCGTCCGCGACATGCTCGCGATCGTCACGTCGTTTACGGCGGCGCACTCGATCACGCTCATCCTCGCAGCGCTGTCGATCGTGACGCTGCCGAGCCGGGTCGTCGAAAGCGCGATCGCGCTGTCGATCGTCTGGATCGCAGTCGGCAACCTCGCCGTGCGCGAGCCGCGTCACCGCGCCGCGGTCACGTTCGCGTTCGGCCTGCTGCACGGCATGGGGTTCGCCGCGATGCTGCGGCCGCTGTTGCCGCCGTCCGGCGTCGTCGGCCCGCTGCTGGCGTTCAACGTCGGCGTCGAACTCGGCCAACTCGCGGTCGTCGCGGTCGCGATGCCGCTGCTCGCGTGGCTGCACCGGCGCGCCGGACGCGCCGGCTATCGCCGGTTCGTCGTCGTGCCCGGCTCGGTGGGTGTCGCGATCGCGGGCACGCTGTGGCTCGTCGAACGCGCCCTCGACGTCGCGTTGTGGTAGGGGCGTCCGTCAAAGCGCCCTCGCCGGCCGGTCACGCCGTTTCGCGAATGAACAACAGGTACTGCTCTTCGAGGTCGTCGACCTCCATCGGATTGCCGCAGCGCTTGCAGTGTACCGGCGGCAGCTTGCCGCCGCGCTCGCGACACTGGTCGACGTAGAACAGCTCGTCGGCCTGCTCGTCGCACTCCTCGCACACCATCGGCGAGTAAAACGACACCAACTCGCCGTGGCCCAAAAATCCCTGGACCATATTGATCTGGTCCACGACCGGCGGCGGACACTCGACGAAGCGAAGCCGCGTGTCGGGCGGCACCTTGCGGATCGCGTCGATCCACGCGCGCACGCCGAAGCTGTTGATGCGGCGCACCCCCTTCATGGAGATCTCGACGTCGCCGCGCACCGCGCTGATCGGCCTCAGGTCGGCGTGCTCGTCGATCACGCCGGAGATGGCGAGCACGGTGCGCCCGCCGCGGCTGTGGTCCTCGATGCGGAAAACGTAGTCGTCGATCGTCATGGTTGCGGCGTCATGGTTGCGGCGTCATGGTTGCGGCGTCACGGTTGCGGCGTCATGGTCGCGGCGTCACGGTTGCGGCGTCATGGTCGCGGCGTCATGGTTGCGCCGTCACGGTTGCGGCGTCGCGGGGTCGGCAGATTCGGCTACGAAGATGTGAAAGCTCTTGGCGGCCTGCCGGAACCTGCGCATGCTCATCCGCAGGTCGATCAGGCTGATGACCTCGGTCTTTCGCCCCGGATCGATGTTGACGATGAACTTGGACAGCGACTGGAACACGCGAAACAAGCCGATACCGGCGCCGCCGCTCGCATCGGAGAACTGCTGCGGCCCCTTGACCAGGCACCGGTTGAGATAGCTGACCACGGTGTCCTGCGTGAGCGCGCCGAACGGGTCGATCTGCGCGATGGCGATGTACTCGCCGTCGCATGCGAACTGCAGTTCGCCGACCTCGTGGTCCTCGAGCACCACCGGCTCGCGGCGGGACAGCTTGGCGTATTTGGGCTCGCCGTCCGGTGTGCGCGGCGCGTTGTAGATCGCGTTGGTCACGAGCTCGTCGACGATCGTCTCGACCATCTCAATCGTCCGCTCGTTGCAGCCGAGCGCATCGGCGTAGCGCGACACCTCGCGAATGTAGTTCGCCTTGTCGCGCGAATCCCGGATCGTGACGCAGTACGGCTCGACGCCCCACAACAGATACTTCTGCAGACCGAACAGATCGTTGCGCAGCAGCTTCTCGGCGGTCACGATCAGCTCGTCCGGTTCGAGCGGGTCGTCGTTCTTCGCGATCAGGTTGCGAAGATAGCGGCGGGACATCATCAGGGGCAGGTAGTCCTCCGTCGACGACGTCGCGTGCAGCACGAGCTTCGTACGCGGAAACTTGTCGCCAACCCGATCGAACAACGGCTCCCAGCCGTCGTCGTCGCGCAGCGGCGGATCGAAGTTGACCATCATCAGATCGTAGCCGTCGGCGTCGATCGCTTCGCGCAGCTTTGCGTCGTCGTGAGTGACGACGACGGTGCTGCCGGTCGCGTTGAGCGCGCGCTCCGCGACGCGACACGCTCTCGGATCGGGGTCGTAAAACAGGATCGTCTTGCCGCGCATGGACGAAAAAACTCGACTCGTGTGCGTGCTCCGGCGCTCGCCCGGCTACCTCGTCGTTACCCAGGGTAACACATCGGTGGGTTCCGGGGCGCGAAGCGCGCGTGTATACTGAGGCTGAACGGACGGACCACGATGTCTCCCACGCAGCGCGCTGGAGACCGCGGGGGGACGGGGGCGGAAGACAGGGTACGTGTGCTCGCGGTCGACGATGAGCCGATCAACCTCGAGATGCTCGAGCGCTCGCTGCGCCGCGACTACGAGGTCGTGACCGCCGACGACCCGGAGTCGGCTCTCGAGCTGTTGCGGACCGCTCGCGACCGGTCCGCCGAGTTCGCGGTGATCCTGTCCGACTACCGCATGCCGGGGATGTCCGGTGCCGCATTCTTGGCGGCGTCGATGGAGCACATGCCCCACGCCAAGCGCGTCATCGTCACCGGCTACGCCGAGGTCGACGCCCTCATCGACGCGGTCAACGCCGGGCAGATCCACTACGTAGTCAAGAAACCGTGGAACCACAACGAGTTGACGCGGCTCGTCGGGCACTTCGTCGGCGTGTACCGGATCGAGCGCGAGAACCGCCGGCTGGCGGCCGAGCTGCGCGCGGCCAACGCCGCTTTGGCCGCGCGCGGTGACACGCTCGCACGCTCCCTCGACGGCGCGGCGCGCCAACTCGCGCACGCGCAGCGCGACCTCGAGATCCTGTCGTACAAGGACGGACTCACCGGCCTGTACAGCCACCGCGCGTTCCAGGAGCGACTGCGCGA
Source organism: Deltaproteobacteria bacterium (assembly GCA_003696105.1). NCBI lineage: Bacteria > Pseudomonadati > Myxococcota > Myxococcia > Deltaproteobacteria bacterium. The sequence continues at coordinate 10,102 of RFGE01000036.1, forward strand.
GGAGATCGCCCGCGCCAAGCGATACCGGTCCCCGGTGTCGGTCGTCCTCGCCGACATCGACCGGTTCCGCTCGATCAACAACGACGTGGGCTACCAGCTCGGCGACGAAGTGCTCCGTCGCATTGCGGAGTTGATGCGCGGTGATGCGGAGGACTACCGGCTCCGCGACAGCGACGTGGTCGCGCGCTTCGGCGGCGAGGAGTTCATTCTGATCCTGCCGGAGACCGCCAAGGCCGGGGCGGCGACCAAGGCCGACCGGCTGCGCCGACGCATCGCCGACACCGAGTTCCCGGGCGGGCTCCACATCACGATGAGCTTCGGCGTCGCAGCGTTCCCCGACGACGCCCACGAAACCGAAGATCTGATCGCCGCGGCCCAGCGCGCGCTGCGCCGCGCCAAGGCGAAGGGGCGCGACCAGGTGCGGGTGTTCGGCGACGACGAGACGACGGGCGCCCGGTTTGCGGCGAGCGACACGATCGAACGCGCCCCGGCCTCGACGTCCGCGTCGGTGCCAGCCGTCGCGGCGGTCGCAGCCGACGCGTTCCCGACCTACCACCAGTACCTGCTCGCGCTCACCGAGGCACTCGAACTCGACCGCGCGCTCAATTGCCTGTACATCGACCTCGGCCAGCTCCAACGGGTCGAGTCCGAGTACGGCGTCACCAAACACGCCGATGTGTTGCTCCAGGTCGGCCGCGCGCTCGAGCGCATGCGCGGCAGCCTGCTGCGGCACGACGACATCGTGTGCCGCTCTGCCGACGGCGACGCTTACCTTTGCTTTTTGTCGGCCGCCCGGATCGTGCAGGACGATCCGGGCGAACACGACCTCGAGGGAATCGCGGCGCGCGTGCGCGACGCCCTCGCCAAAGAGCTCGCGCCGACGTTGCAAGACCTGATTCACGACCACCCGCGGCTCGCCGTCGGCTATGCGCGCGTGCTCAACAACACGATGGTGCGCCCCGAACGGCTGATCAACAGGCTCGTATCGGAAGCGGCCGAGTCGGCCGAGCTGCTGCGCCGGCGCGACGTCCACCGAGACAAGGCGTTGCTGCAGGAGATCATCTTGTGCCGGCGGCTGCGCGCGGTCTACCAGCCGATCGTCCACCTCGGAACCGGCGACACGTTTGGCTTCGAGGCGCTCACCCGCGGTCCGATCAAGACGCCGCTCGAGTCTCCGACGGCGCTGTTTTCCGTCGCCGACGAGGTCGACCTCACGTTCGAACTCGATCGCGAGTGTTTTCGCAACGCGCTGCGCGGCGCCGACGACCTCGAGCCGATCCATCGGCTGTTCGTGAACCTGCTGCCGCTATCGTTTTACGACTCGAGCTTCGTCGAGCGCGAGGTGGGCGAGCTGCTCGACGCCGCCGGATTGACGCCGGCCAACGTCGTGTTCGAGATCACCGAGCGGCTCGCGATCGAGAACTTCGCGTCGTTCCGCCGGGCGCTCGCGGGCTACACCGCGATGGGGTTCGGCGTCGCGATCGACGACGTCGGCACGCGACACTCGAACCTCGAGTCGGTGATGGCCCTGCGGCCACACTTCATCAAGATCAGTGACGTGCTCACGCGCGGCGTGTCGCGATCGACCGTAAAACGCGAGATGCTGCGGTCGCTGTGTCGCATCGCCGAGGCAATCGACGCCGTGGTCGTCGGCGAGGGCATCGAGACGCCGGACGACCTCGCGGTGATGCGCGAGCTGGGCGTCCATTACGGGCAGGGGTTTCTGCTCGCGCGCCCTGGCCCCGCGTTTCCGCGCGTCCGCACCGCGGTGCGCCGAATGGTGCAGGATCTGCGGACGGCGGCCGCGCCGACCCCCGCGCCCGCCGCCGACGGCGACGGATTTGACGACGAGGGCGACTTCCGCGAGGATCAGGACGAGCCGACCCTCGCGCGCGGGTCGGGCACGCACCGCACGCCCGCGCCATCCGATTCACCCGAGCCGAGCGACCCCGTCGAAGACGACACCTCACCCCACCTCGTGTGATGGACGCAAACACGCTCCACAAGCTGCTTGCCTTCGGGATCGATCGCGGCGTATCCGACATCCACTTCGAGGTCGGCTATCCTCCGCATTACCGCCTGCACGGCGAGCTGCTCGGCGCCCGCAAAGTTCCTCCGCTCACGCCGGCGGACACAGAGGCGATCGCCGACATCCTGCTCGCCGGGCGCAAGAAGCTCGACTACACGCAGCCGTTCGGCGAAATCGACGTGTCCTACTCGCTGTCGGGCATGGGGCGGTTTCGCGCGTCGATCTTCCGCCAGCGCAGCTCGGTCGGGATCGTGATGCGGCTCATCCCGTTTACGGTCAAGACGTTCGACGAGCTGCATCTGCCGCCGGTGCTCGCCGAAATCGCCGACGCGCGCCGCGGCCTCGTGCTCATCACCGGCGCCACCGGCAACGGCAAGTCGACCACGATCGCGGCGATGATCCGCTACTTGAACGAGACGCGGCACGCACACATCATCACGATCGAGGATCCGATCGAATACCTGTTCGAACCGGGCAAGTGCATGATCATCCAGCGCGAGGTCGGCACGGACACCGAGTCGTTCGCCGACGCGCTCACGGCCGCCCTGCGCCAGGATCCCGACGTCATCATGGTCGGCGAAATCCGCGACCGGAAAACGGCGGAGACCTGCTTGAAAGCGGCCGAGACCGGCCATCTGGTCATCTCGGCGATCCACACGCCCGACTCGGTGGCGACCATTCAGCGCTACGTCGGCATGTTCCCGCCCGAGGCGCAGGATGTCGTCCGCGAGCGGCTCGGAGACAGCCTGCAGGCCGTCGTGTCGTTGCGGCTGCTGCCGGGCAAGGACGGCCGCGGCCGCATCCCGGCGGTCGAAATCTTGCGCGTGACGCGAACCATTCGCGAGTGCATCCGCACGCCCGGCCGGCTCGGCGACATCCCCGACCTCATCCGCCGCGGCCGCGACCTGTACAGCATGCAGCTGTTCGATCAACATCTGGTCGACCTGGTCAACGCGGGCGTCATCACGATGGAGGTCGCGACCTACGCCAGCTCGAACCCGGAGGAGTTCGAGCGCTCGCTCAACATCATCTGACCCGGCGGGCGCCCGCCGGCGCGCCCGCTCGGCCTCAGCGGCCCCGGCGGGCGCGGCCCCGGCGCCCGCGCGTACCGGCGAGCTCGCGCTGCAGATCGAGAGCGTCCCGGTTGCGCGGTTCCAGGTCGAGCGCGGCGCGCACGGCGGCCCGTGCGCGCTTGCGATCGCCGAGCGCACGATACGCCCGCGCCCGGCCGATGTGGGCCAGGGCGGGCCGACGCAGCGGCGGGCGCGCCAACAGCGCGCTCTCGTACGTAAACGCGGACCGCCGTGCGGCGTTCGTCTCGAGATACGCGCGGCCGAGCGCCAGCAGCAGCTCGCCGTCGAACGGGTTGATGTTCACGGCCATCTCGCCGAAGGTGCGCACCTTGGCCCACGCGCGCTTCTTGGCGTACGCGTCGACCAGATGCTTGATCGGCGCGTACTGCATCTGCTCGATGACGACGTAGCGTTCGTACTCGGCGAGCGCGTCGTCGACGCGGCCCTTGTCCTCGTACATCTCGGCGAGCAGAAGGTACGGGTCGGATCGCTCCGGATCGAGCCGCTTGGCGGCGGCGAGCTGCCGCTCGGCGGCGGCGACATCTCCCTCCTGAATCGCGAGATAGCCGAGCCGCACGCGCGGTTCGTACCCGTCGTGCCCGGCCGCGAGCAGCTGCTCGTAGCGGCGCTTGGCCATGCCGAAATTGCGCTCGCGCAGCGCCAGCTCGCCGAGCACGTACAGGGCGTACGGGTTGTCGGGATCGAGTGCGAGCGCATCGGTCATCGCCGCGCGCGCGCCATCCGCGTCTCCCGCGTAGAACCGGCCGATCCCCAGCCGCGCGTGCGCCATCGCATCCTTCGGCGCCGCGGCGACCGCCTGTTCGAGCGCGGTGACATCGTCGAACCCGACCGTCGGCAGCCGGAACGTGCCGCGATAGTGCGCCAGCCGCTTGCGCAGGTAGGCGCGGAACGCCTCGTCGAACTCCGAAACCGACAGGCCGGTGATCTTCTCGATCACCTGGGCCGTATCGAACCCGGCGCCGTACAGTTCGAGCCCGCGGACGATGCGGTCGAAACCGTACGTCTTGGCGATGAACTCGATCGCGAGCGACGACGTGTGATACGCGACGACCACCTGCTCGACGGTCGGCTTGAGGAATCCGTGGTTGAGGTCGACGACCGACGGCAACGTTCCCGCCTCGAGCGCGCCCCACACGTCGACGTCGTTCTCGCGGCGCCACTCGGGACGTGCGATGACCGTCTCGTACTCGGACAACCCCTCGGTGTACCAGCGGGGCACGCGCGACTTCGACATCTGGATCGCGAAGACGTGGCCGAGTTCGTGCCACAGGACCATCGCCCAGTTGATGCTTCCGGCCGACGGCGACGTCGCGGTGATCACGCGGCCGAAGCACACGCCGAGTGCGCCGAGGTTGGGCAGGCCCACCGTGCGCACGCTGTAGTGCTCCGGGTTGCGGAACAGTTCGATCTGGATCGGCGTAGTCGGATGAAACCGATAGCGCGCAACCATGTCGGCATACGCGCGCTCGAGCAGCGGCTGCACGTAGCGATCGAGCAACTTGCGCTCGTCGCGGTGGTAGCGGATGACGAAGTGCTTGGATTTCGCGAACTCGTATTCCTTGGGGATCACCTGCTCGAACAGCTCGAGCAGGTTGTACGTGCGAACGTTGTATTGGTCTCCCTCCCACGCCCGGCGAAGCCACTCGAGCCCCTTGGCCTCGTCGCCCAGACGCAGATAGCCGCTGCCAATGGACTGCATCGCGCTGTAGTCGTGCGGGTCGACGGAGACGGCCTGCTGTTCGAGCGCGATCGCCTCGCGGTAGCGGTGCTCGCGCTCGGCGGACCGCGCGACGATGTGATAGAAGGCGCCGAACTTGGGATTGACGGCGAACACCTTGGCGCGCTCGCGCTCGTAGCCGGCCGCATCGTCGCGCAACCAGTCGATTGCCGCGCGCAGCGCGCGCGCCTCGAGGTCGTTCGGATTCACCGCGAACAGGCTGTCGAGCGTGGCGATCGCGGCGTCCCACTCGTTCGCATCGATCTCGAGCATCGCGCGGACGCGCAGCGCGCCGGCGTGGTGCGGATTGACCGCGAGCGCCTCGCGAATGTGCCGCTGTGCCGCGGCCACGTCGTAGCTCTGTTCGATCTTGACGCGCGCCATCCCGGCGTGGGCGTCCGGGTGGTGCGCGTCGATCTTGAGCACGTCGTCGAAGCTCTGCTCGGCGTAATCGGCCGCGTACTTGTCCAAGAACAGCTCGCCCCACGCGATGTTCGCGTCGAGCAGCTTCGGATCGGCGGTGACCGCTTCGCGAAATGCGTCGTTGGCGTCCTCGTACGCGCCGGTGTATCGCGCGGCAAACCCGAGGTACATCGCGTGCTCGGCGACGTCGAGCTTGAGCTTGCCGGCGTCGTAGTCGGCGAAGAACGCCTCCCACCGCTTTGCCGCGTCGTCGAGCCGCCCGACCGATCGGTACGCCATCGCCAACAGGTAGCGCAGGCGCAGATGGTCGGGCGCCGCCGCGGTGGCCTTTTCGAGCAGCGCGATCGCGTCCGCGTAGCGCCCGGTGGCGAGTTGCACCTCGGCGAGCAACGCCCGGCCGCTGGCTGCGACCGCCGGCCGGCCGGAGCGAGCGAGCGCCCTGGCGCGCCGCTCCGCGGCCGCGTAGTCGCCGGTGCGCAGTTCGATCCGGCCGAGCAGCGCGCTCGCGGCGGCGCGGTCGCGCGCCGGCACGCGGGCCAGTTCCTCGCGCGCGCCGGCGTAGTCGCCGTGCACAAACTTGTCGCGCCCGCCGTCGAGGTCGGCTCGCGCGGCCGGGGCCGCCGCGACCACGGCGCAGCATGCGATCGCGGCGATCGTCGTTCGCGTCATCTCCTCAAGGGTGTTCGACGTCATCGCATTCGTCAACGCCGCACGCGGCTGACCGGTCCGAGCGCACCGCACGGCGGTGACCGGTCCGAGCGCGCCGCGCGGCGCGGGCGGTCCGGGCGGGTGCTACAATCGCGACATGGCGAGCGATCAGGCCTCGGGGGCGCCGGCCCAGTCGGGGAGCATGTACGCCGACTTCGACTCGTTTCTGAAGACCGCCATCCGCGAGTATTACGACCGCGGATGGACGCACCGCAAGGGCAACTTCATCGCACTGTTGATCGCCAGCGGCCAGACCGCGATGTCGATGGCGAAGGATTCCGTCGTCGACGGCAGCGGCACCAAGAAGGTCGCGATCGGCGCGGCCACGGTGCTGGCGTTACGGGTCGGCCTGCGCTTCGCGCTCGGCGGCCCGCTCGGCGTCGTGCTCACGCTCGCCGCGTCCGCGTCGATGGTGTCGTATTTCCTGCGCAACCAGCGCGACATCGTCAAGAAGGTCGGAGCGTACAGGGCGCTCATCGCGGACACGCGCGAGCGCTACGAGGAACTGCAGGCGGGCTGGCACGACGGCAAGTACGACGACACGTCGCGCAACTTGATGATCGACGGACTGATGAAGCGGTTCATCGAGCAGTGCGACGAGGTGTGATACACCGCGCGATCGCGATCGCGGTCGCGGCCGCCGTGCTGTCGGCGCACGCTCCCGCGGCCCGCGCAGACGACGGCGAGGTGATCGGCATCCTCGACGTGGAAGTCGTCGGCGTGTCCGACACGGCCGCCGAGATGTTCGAGGCGAGCCTGGAGACCGGGCTCGGCAACGCCGGATTTCGCGTCGCCAAGCGCGAGCGCATGCGCGAGCTGCTCGAGCCGAGCGGCTACATCCCGGGCTGCCGGTTCGGTCCGTGCCTCAAGACGGTCTACGACGTGACCGGCGTGCGGTTGGTGCTCGTCGCGCGCATCACCGGCATCGGCAAGAATTTCTCGTACCTGGTGACGCTCGTCGACACGCGCACCGGCCTGCACACCGCGCAGGACACCGACGAATGCCCCGTGTGTACGGTCGACGAGGCGGTGGCGACGGCGTCGCTGGCGGTCATCGGCCTCGTCACCGGCGCGAGCAACCCAGAGGTGACCGACCCGAGCGTGGGCCCGACCGGCGGCATTCAGTTCGATCCGGCCGAACTGCGCGAGCGCGAGCGCGCGCTCGACCGCAAGCTCGCCGCCCGCCGGCGGTCGCTGCGCCGAGGTGGCGTGTTCTTGCTCGGGATGGCGGCGCTGGCGGCGGGGGCCTCGGCCGTCGGCTTTGCGGACGACAACGACACGCTCGGCGCCGCCGGCGCCGCGGCCGCCGGCGCGTTTGCCGTCGGTGGCGCGACCGTGTTCGCCCTGTCGCGCCGGTTCTGAGGCCGCGCGCTGTGCGTTCCGGGGAGCCCGCAGTCGCGCGGGCCGGGATCCGGCGTTCGAACGGCACGGGCTGCGGCCGCGACCTCCGGGCGATCGTCGGCGCACGTCCTCGCGCCGTCCGGCACCGTGGGTCGCGCACGTCCTCGCGC
>RFGE01000037.1 GCA_003696105.1 Deltaproteobacteria bacterium
GCGCGACCGACGCGCGGCCCGCCGCGCCCGACGCCGACCGCGACGGCGATGCCGGCGCGAGCGACGCGCGTCCCGCCGCGCCCGACGCCGACCTCGAACACATGCTCGAGCGAGCCCGCGCGCTGGAAGACGGCGGCAACCTCGATGCCGCGATCGGCCAGTATGAGTTGGCCAGCGCCGCCCACCCGACCGACGATCGTCCGCTGGCGGCGCTCGAGCGCATTTACGGCGCGCGCGGCGATACGGACGCGCTCACCGAAGTTCTCGGCCGGCGCATCGTCGCCGCGGCGTCCGGCCGCGACCGTGCGCAGCTGTGGTACCGGCGCGCCAAGCTCTACCGGGACGTCCTTCACCGCGAGCCGGAGACCTATCGCTGCCTGAAGGAAGCGCACGCCAACGATCCGACCGATCGGGACATCGCCTACGCGCTGCGTTCCGTCGCGATGGCGCGCGGGGAATGGGCTCTCGCCGCCGAGTTGCTGTACCGGGAAATCGACTCCGCGCCGACCGACGTCGAGGCGGCCGCGCTGCACCTCGAACTCGCGATGATCTACGACGAGAAGCTGTTCGACGCGGGCCAGGCGCGGGTCAACTACGAGCAAGCGCTGGCGCTCGACCCCGACATTCCCGCCGCGCCGGCGCCCCTGGCGCGCCTGTACGAACTGGCCGGACGCCACGAAGACGCCGCGCTGATGGGCGAGCGCGCGGCGCACCACGCGCGGACCGACGACGAGCGCAGCCACATGCTTCGCCGCGCCGGCGCGTGCGCCGAACGCGCGGGCAAAAAGGAGCTGGCGCGCCGGCTGTACGGACTGGCCGCCCTGTACGCCGCCAACGCCGCCGACAGCGACGCGGCCCACGCATCCGCGGCCCGCGTCGGCGTCGCGCCAGACGACTGGGCCGCGCACGCGGAGCTGCTCGAGATGCGCGTGCGCGAGACGGTCGATCCGGACGAGCAGCGCGACCTGCGCCACCGCCTGCTCGACCAGGCCGTCGCCGCCGGCGACGCGGCCGCCATCCGCCGTCACGCGGGCGAGCTGCTCGAGCGCGACGGCGGCGACCTCGCCGCGTTCGTCGCGCTCAAACGCGCCGCGTCCGCCGCCGGCGACTGGTCGGTCGTCGCCAACGTGTTGCGCACGAGGGCCTCCGCCATCGACGACCGGGTCGAACGCGCGGCGCTGCTGTACGAACTCGGCCGCCTCTACCTCGATCGCCTCGACGATTCCGGCGGGGCGATCACGGCGCTCGAGCAGGCGCTTCACGCCGACCCGAACCACCCCGGCGCACTCGAGACCCTCGCCGACCTCGCCTATCACAAGACGGACTGGGTGCGCGCTCGCGAGCTGTATGCGCGCCTGCGCCCCGAGTCGTGTTCGCTGCCGCCCGACGTGCTCGCCTACCGCCGCGGAGAGATCGCCGAAGCGCTCGCGGACATCGACGAAGCCGCCGCCGCCTACGCCGAGGCCGTGCGCCTGTGCCCGTCCAACCGCATCGCGCTGTCGGCGTTGGCGCGCGCGGCGCTGCAGCTCGGCGACATCGACACCGCCGTCGATGCGTCGCGGGCGCTCGTCGACCTGATGCCGCCGGACGACGTTGCCGGCGTGGTCGCGGCGCGAATGCAGGTCGCCGAGCTCAGCCGCCGCGCCGGTCGCGTCGCCGACGCGATCGACCACTACGAAGCCGTGCTGGCCGAGCAGCCCGACCACGTCGCCGCCCTCGAGCCGCTGGCCGAGATGTACGAGCAGGCCGAGCGCTGGGCCGACCTGACGCGGACGCTTTCCGCGCTCGCCGCGGCGGCCGCGTCGCCCGCCGAACGGGCGACGATCGAATACCGCATCGGCGAGATCTACCGCGCGCAGCTCGGCGATCCCGAGCACGCGGCCGAGGCCTACCTGCGCGCCATCGATCTCGATCCGACCAGCGCACCGACCCAGCGCCGCCTCGTCGACCACTACGTGGCCGCCGGCGACCTCGCCAGCGCGGCGGAAATGGTGCGCGAACTCGACGCGCGCGACGCGCTGCTCAGCCCCGAAACGGGCCAATCGACCCTCGCGCGTGCCGCGGTGGTCGCCGGGGCGACCGGCGACCGTGGCCTCGCCATCCGCATCGCGGACCGCATCGGCGATGCCGGCGTACTCGCCGCCGCGCTCTTGCAGGTCGCACGCGGCGACCGCGGGCGCATCCCGGCGTTAGCCGCCCTCGTCGAGGATCTCCAGCGGGCGCAGTGCGCGATCCGACGGGCCGACCTGGTCGCCGCGCTCGCGGCGGAGCCGGCCGACGGCGACGGCACAGCCGACGCGCTGATCGCCGCGCTCGCCGGCGGCTGACGGCGCGGCCGGCGCGGCGATCGTCCGACCAGTCGGCCGGCAGCCGCGGCGCGGACACGGCCGCCGGCTCCCGCGTTTGACACCCCGTCACGGCGAGGCGATAGTCCCCCCGCAACGGGGCGCACGGCCTGCGATGGGGCAGTCAGCCCTCAGCGGGACATTTGGGAGGATGCATCGTATGACCTTTCGCTCGACTGGATTCGCCGTGGCAATGGCGTGGCTCGCGAGCTGTGGTGCCGCGCCGCAGGGGATGCAGACCGGCATCAAGCGCGGCGACCTTCAGGGTGCGCAAGCCGAGCAGTACCGGCAGCTCGTCGCCGAGGGCGACGCCGCGTGGGAGCAGCGCGCCGATCGCGCCAAGCTCGAACAGGCGATCGCCAAATGGGAGGCCGCCATTCGGCTCAAAGACGACGATGCCGACACGTACCTGAAGCTGACGAAGGCGCTGTACGAGCTGGCCGACGGCTGGCTCGCGTTCGACGACGGCCAGACCGAGGCCTACCTGCAGACGCACCTCAAGGGCGTGCAATACGCGGAACGCGGCATGGCCGCCCTGTCGCCCGAGTTCGAGAAACGCCGGCGCACCGGCGCCAAGGTCGAGGACGCGGTCGCCGTGCTCGGGCGCGATGGCGTGCCGCTGATGTACTGGTACGCGTCGAACATGGGCAAATGGGGCAAGGCCAAAGGCTTTTCGACCGTCCTCAAACACAAGGACGCGATCTTCAAGATCGTGAGCCGCGTGTTCGAACTCGACCGCGACTACTTCTACGGCGCCGCGGACCGCTACTTCGGCGCGTTTTACGCGGTCGCGCCGGCATTCGCCGGCGGCGACCTCAAAAAGAGCTACGAGCACTTCCAGGAGAGCCTCAAGCGCGGGCCGAAGTACCTCGCGACCTACGTCCTCATCGCCGAGCTGTACGCCCCCAAGGCGCAGGACCCGAAGCTGTTCGACGAAAACCTCCGGTTCGTGCTCGACGCTCCGCTCGACATCCTCCCGGGCCTCGAGCCGGAAGCCGCGATCGAAAAGAAGAAAGCGAAGCGGCTGCTCGAGCGCAGAGACGAGTTGTTCTGACCGGGCGGCCGCCGCGCCGGCACCGCCTCCCCGGGTCCGGCCGCGGGCCGCCCGCGGGCCGCGGCCGCGCCGGCACGGCGCCGCGGCGGCGCCCGCGACTGCGATCGCGGGCTTCGGCCGGCCAGGCGCGACCGCCGGCGCCGCGCTCCGGATGGACGCGGAGTTCCACGGGCGATTCCGCCCCCTTGCGGCAGACGTAGTGGTGCTTACATTGCGGGCATGCTCATCGACAAGCTCACCGTCAAAGCGCAAGACGCGCTCGCCCGCAGTCGCGAAATCGCGGCCCAACACGGCCATCCGGAAGTCCGCCCCGAGCACCTGTTGTCCGCCCTGCTCACCCAGGAAGACGGCCTGGTGCCGCGGCTGCTCGCCCGGATCGGCGCCGACCCCGCCACCGTATCCCGCCTGCTGAACCAGGCGCTCGACAAGCTGCCCAAGGCGCAGGGAACCGCGCTCGACATCGGCATGTCGCGCGACCTCAAGCGCCTGTGGGAGGCCGCCGGCAAGGAGGCGGCGAAGTTCAAGGACGAGTACCTGTCGACCGAGCACTTCGCGCTCGCGCTGTTGTCCGGCTCCGGCTTCGGCGCGGCCACCGAGGCGCTGCGCGCCGCCGGCGTCGATTACGACTCGATGATGCGGGCGCTGTCGGAGATCCGCGGAACCCAGCGCATCGTCGACCCGGAGCCCGAAGGCAAGTACGAGGCGCTCGAGCGCTACACCCGGGATCTCACGCGGCTGGCCTCCGAGGGCAAGCTCGACCCGGTCATCGGCCGCGACGAGGAGATCCGCCGCGCGATGCAGATCCTGTCGCGGCGCACCAAGAACAACCCGGTGCTCGTCGGCGAGGCCGGCGTCGGCAAGACCGCGATCGTCGAGGGCATCGCCCAGCGCATCGCAAACGGCGACTGCCCCGAGTCGCTGCGCGAAAAACGCATCCTCGCGCTGGACCTGGGCCAGCTGATCGCCGGCACCAAGTACCGCGGTGAGTTCGAAGACCGCCTCAAGGCGCTGCTCAAGGAGATCACGTCCAGCGACCGCGGCATCATCCTGTTCATCGACGAGCTGCACACGCTCGTCGGTGCCGGGTCCGCCGAGGGCGCGGTCGATGCCGCCAACATGCTCAAGCCGGCGCTCGCGCGCGGCGAGCTGCGCTGCATCGGCGCCACGACGCTCGACGAGTACCGCAAGTACATCGAGAAGGACAAGGCGCTCGAACGCCGCTTCCAGCCGGTGATGGTGGACGAGCCGTCCGTCGAGGAC
>RFGE01000038.1 GCA_003696105.1 Deltaproteobacteria bacterium
ATATACGGCGGCGAGGCCGCCGACTCCGCGGGCGGCGAGGCCGCCGACTCCCCGCAGTAGCGCACCGTGCGGTTCTTCAAGTATCACGGGCTCGGCAACGACTTCGTCGTCGTCGACCTCCGCGCCGCACAGCGCGGCGACGGTCCGTGGCCCGAGGACCCGCCGGCGGTCCGCGCGCTGTGCGATCGCCGGTTCGGCGTCGGCGCGGACGGCGTGTTGCCGATCCTGCCGCCGCAGGCCGACGGCGCCCACGCGCGGATGCGGGTGCTCAACGCCGACGGCAGCGAAGCGGAGATGTGCGGCAACGGCATCCGCTGCGTCGCCAAGCACCTGTACGAGCGCGATCCCGCGCTGCGGACGTCCCCGCTGCGCATCGACACCGGCGCGGGGACGCTGGCGTGCGCGGTCGACGCCGACGGGGGCACGGTCACCGCGGTGGCGGTGGACATGGGCCGGCCGCGGCTCCAACGGGGCGACATCCCCATGACGGGCCCGGCGAGCGAGCGCTGCGTCGCCGCGCCGCTCGACGTCGAGGGCCGTGCGATCACCGTCACCGCCGTGTCGATGGGCAATCCGCACGCGGTCGCGTTCGTCCCCGAGACCGGCCCGGCGCTGCGAGCCCTGGCCGAACGGGTCGGCCCGGCGATCGAGCGACATGCGTGGTTCCCTAACCGCACCAACGTCGAGTTCGCGCACGTCCACGCGCCCGATGCGATCGAACTCGTCGTGTGGGAACGCGGCTGCGGGATCACCCTCGCGTGCGGCACCGGCGCGTGCGCGACGGTGGTCGCGGCCTGCCTCGAGGGCCACTGTCGGCCCGGCGGCGACGTGGCCGTCAGCCTGCTCGGCGGCACCCTGCACATTCGCGTCGCGGGCGACTACAGCGGCGTGCGCATGCGCGGCCCGGCGACGCACGTGTTCGACGGCGACATCGACCTCGCAGCGCTCGACCTCGGACGCTGACCGGCCCGCGTCCGCCGCCGTTGCGCCGGCGCGGCCGTCTCGCCTACGATCGCACCGGAGGTGCTCGTATGACCCGCGCTGCCTGCGCCATCGCGATCGCACTCGGGTTCGGCGCTGCGGCGCGCGCCGAAGCGGCCGCGTGCGACTCCAATCTGATGATCGTCCTCGACCGAAGCTGCTCGATGAACAAGTCGCCGGGCGGCGGCGAACCGCGCACGAAATGGGACATCGCGGTCGACGCGATCGGCCAGCTCACGACCGCGTACGCGGGCCAGTTGCGGTTCGGCCTCATCATGTTCCCGGACGAGGACGGAGCCAACTGCGTCCAGGATGGGCCCATCTACGTGCCGGTCGGCGACGACACCGGCGCCGCCGTCGTCGCCGCGCTCGAAGCGACGCAGCCCACGGGCCCCTGCGTGACGAACATCGACACGGCCGTCGCCCAGGTGTCGGCCGATCCGGCCTTCGACGGAACGCCGGACCCGTCTGGGCGGCGCGGTTTCGCGCTGCTCATCACGGATGGCAAGCAGTCGGGAAGTTGCGGCGGCAACGGAGCAGACCCGACCACCATCGCTAACCTCGAGGCGCTGTACGCGGCCGGTTATCCGACCTACGTCGTCGGGTTCGGCGGCGGCGTCGATCCGGACGACTTGGCCGCGTTCGCCGCCGCCGGCGGCGTGCCCCGTGCCGGCGACCCGCCCTACTACCAGGCCGACGACGCGGCCGCGCTCGCGGAGGCGCTCGACGCGATCGCCGGCGACATCGTCGGCGACCCGGAGCTCGGCGGCTGCGCCGGCACGCCCTGCCCCGACGGCCGTTGCTTCGGCGACGGCGAGCGCTGCGTCGACGGCGTGTGCGTCGTCGACCGACCGGATGCCGGCCCCACGCCGGACGCGGGCGCCGCCGACGGCGGCGGCGCGGACGGGGGCGGCGGCGCGGCAGCCGGGGATGGCGACGGCGGCTGCGGCTGCCGCGCCGGCGGCCGCACACCGGCCGGTCCGACCGGCGCCATGGCCCTCGCCGCGCTGGTCGCGCTGGCTCGTTTCCGCCGTCGCGGCTCGCCGCGACGCGCGTGACCGCGCCGCGGCCGGGGCGCGGTCCGCCGAGTCGCAGGGCAACACGCGATCGACGACGACCGCGACCGGCCGCGCTCGCGGTCGACGGCGCATGCTTCGGCCGGAGCCCCGGGCGGCCGCGCCGCGCGAGGATCGGGGGACGCGGCACGGCACGCGTGGCCGGCGCCAGCTCGACCAAGCCGCGCCGCGCGCCGCCGGGATCTCGCCGGTCCGATGCGGACGCCGGCGCGGTGTGCCGCGCCAGCGCGGCGAGCCGGCAAGCGGCTCGTTCGCCCCGCTCGAGGATGTCCGCCGCGGCGAGGGCTACGACGGCGGTTGCCGTCCGGCGCAGCCCGAGTCAGAACAGCGCGCCCTGGCCGCCCCGCTCCGGTGCAGGCACGCCGAGGTGCTCGAACGCGCGGCGGTTCGCGACGCGCCCGCGCGACGTCCGCGCGATGAACCCCTCTTGCAACAAGAACGGTTCGATGACCTCCTCGAGCGTGCCGCGTTCCTCGCTCATCGACGCGGCGAGCGCCTCGACGCCGACCGGCCCGCCGTCGAAGCGCTCGACCAGGATGGTGAGATAGGTGCGGTCCAGGCGGTCGAGGCCGGCCTGGTCCACCTGCAGCCGATCGAGCGCCGACGCCGCCAGCGGCCGGGTGATGCTGCCGTCCCCCTCGACCTCGGCGAAGTCGCGCACGCGGCGAAGCAGCCGGTTGGCGATGCGCGGCGTGCCTCGCGACCGCCCCGCGATCTCCGCCGCCCCGCCCGCGTCGATCGGGACGCCCAGCAGTCGCGCCGACCGCGACACGATTGCCGTGAGGTCGTCGACGCCGTAGTACGAAAGCTGCGCGTGGAACCCGAACCGGTTGTGCAGCGGCCCGGTGAGCAACCCCACGCGCGTGGTCGCGCCGAGCAGCGTAAACGGCGGCACCGTGAGATTGACCGTCTTGGCGTGCGGCCCCTCGCCGAGGACGAAATCGAAGCGGAAGTCCTCCATCGCCGGGTAGAGATTTTCCTCGACGACCGGGCTGAGCCGATGGATCTCGTCGATGAACAGCACGTCGCCGGCCGACAGCGACGTGAGCAGTTGCGCCAGCGCGCCCTTGTGATCGATGGCCGGGCCGCTGGTCGTGTGCAGCCGCACCCCCATCTCGTTGGCGATGACGTGGGCCAAGGTCGTCTTGCCGAGGCCGGGGGGCCCGGCGAACAGGATGTGGTCGAGCGCCTCGCCCCGCTTGCGCGCGGCCGCGACGAACACGCGCAAGTTGTCGAGCAGCTCGCGCTGGCCGACGTAGTCGGCGAAGGACTGCGGCCGCAGAGCGTTTTGCAGCTCGACCTCGCCGAGCTGTTCGCGCGGATCGAGCGCGTCGCGGTCGACGTGCGCCTGGCGAGCCATGGTCCTTCCCGTATACCCCAGCCGTCCGACATGCGCGACAATCCGCCGCCGGGACGGCCGCCGCGCCCCGCGCGGGCGGCGTCACCGCGGCATCTTCTGCAGTGCCGCGCGCAGCAGCATCTCGAGCGTCGTCCCGTCGCCGGGGACGTCGAGGGCGGCGACCGCCTTGTCGGCGGCCGCCGGCCGGTAGCCGAGGCTCACCAGAGCCGCCGCGACCTCGTCGAGCAGCGGATCCCGCGCGCCGGTCGGCCCCGGGCCGGCCCCTGCCGCCCCCCAGCTCGCCAGCAACAGCTCGCACCGCTCGCGCAACGTAAACACGATCTTCTTGGCCGTCGCCTTGCCGATCCCCTTGAGCGACGCGAGCCCGGCTTCGTCGCCCGCGGCGATCATCTGCGCGGCGGTCACGTGGCCGGCGGCCGACAGCACCTTCAGCGCCCCGGCCGGTCCCATCTTGTCCACGTCGGTCAGGGCGCAGAACAGCTCGCGCTCCTCGAGCGTGGCGAACCCGTACAGCGCGAACCGGTCCTGCGCGAAGTGCGTATGGACGTGCAGCGTCACCCGACTTCCCACCGCCGGCAGCGCCGCGCGCGTGGCGGCCGACACCGCGGCCTCGTAGCCGACGCCGCCACAGTCGACGACGACGTACTCGACGCCGCGCGGGTCGACGCGGTGTTCGACGAACGTGCCGTGCAGCCTGGCGATCATGCGACGCCTCCGGCCGCGCGCGCATGCGTGAGCGCGACCGCCAACGCATCGGCGGCATCCGCCGGCGGCGCGGTGCGCAGGCCCACGAGCGTTTGTACCATGCGTGCGACCTGGTCCTTGCTCGCGCGACCGTGGCCCGCGACCGTCTTTTTCACCATCGCCGGAGGATACGAATGCACCCGCAGGCCGGCCATCCCGGCCACGGCGAACACGGTGCCCCGCGCGTGCGCCAGCGCGAGCGCCGACCGCGAGTTGATCCCGCGAAACACGTCCTCGACGGCCACGACCACGGGTTTCAGGTCGGCGATGACCTGCGCGAGATCGCGCGCCAGCTCGGCGAGCCTGTCCTCGAGCGGCGCAGCCGCGGTCGCTCCGAGCACGCCGCACTCGATGTACGCACACTCACCCCGCGCGTCCGCGTCCACCACCGCGTAGCCGCAGCGCCGGCTGCCGGGGTCGACACCCAGCACGCGCATCACGCGCTCACGCGGTCGGCCAGCTCATCGTCGATGTCGTAATTGGCGTAGACGTTCTGCACGTCGTCGAGGTCTTCGAGCGCGCCGATGAGCTTGAGCACCGACGACGCGGTGTCCGGATCGGTGAGGGTCACGCGCGTGTCGGGCACGTTGTCGACCTCGGCGTGCTCGATCGGAATGCCGGCCGCCTCGATGGCCTCCTTCACCGCGAGGAACTGAGACGGATCGGTGTCCACCGTCCATACCTCGCCGTCGTCGCGGACGTCCTCGGCGCCGGCCTCGAGCGCGACTTCCATGATGCGATCCTCGGACGCCGCCGACTGCAGCACGTTGATCAGGCCGCGCTTCTTGAACATCCACGACACCGACCCGGACGCGCCCAGGTTGCCGCCGTGCTTGTCAAAGATGTGACGCACCTCGCCGACCGTGCGGTTGCGGTTGTCGGTCATGCACTCGACGACGATGGCGACCCCGGCCGGGGCGTAGCCTTCGTAGACGACCTCCTCGAACGCTTCGCCGCCGCCGCCAGTGCCCTTTTCGATCGCGCGCTCGATGTTGGCCTTCGGCACGTTCGCCGAGCGCGCCCGGTCGATCGCCAACCGCAGGCGCGGATTGCCCGCAGGGTCCCCCCCGCCCATGCGCGCGGCAACCTGGATCTCCTTGATCAGCTTCGTCCACTGCTGCGACCGTTTGGCGTCGACAGCGGCTTTTTTGCGCTTGATGGTCGACCATTTGCTGTGGCCGGACATACCGGGAAGGTACCGCTCGGCGCCGCAGCCAGGCAACCGCGTCGCGCACCTGACGACGTGCGGCCGGCCGCGCGTGCCGTACAATCCCGCCGATGCTCCGCCGCGCCGCCCGATGGATCGCGACGGCCGCCGCCGCGTGGCTCGCCGCGTGCAACGCCCGCCCGGCGCGGTCTCCCGCGGCCTCCGATCCGGTCCGCACGGCCGCCCGCGCGTACCGGATCGAGCGCCCGGAGCAGCTGCTGTCCGGCCCCGCCGCCGACGGGCGGACGGGGGACTACCGCATCGACAACGGCATCGTCGCGGCCGTGGTCAACGCGCCCGACAACGCGCTGGGATTCGCGTTCTCCGGCGGCAACGTGATCGACGCCGCCCGCGCCGGCGGCGACGACGCGCTGCGCCAGGTGTTCGTCTATCTCGACGATCAGTTTCCGCGCCAGGCCGTGTTCGACCGGGTCGACGTGGCGGTCGCCGAGGGCGACGAAGCCGTGCTCGTGGCGCGCGGCGTCGACAGCGACGACCCGGCCGTCGAGATCGTGCATGAAGTGCGCCTCGCCGCGGGGGCCGACTATCTGACGCTTCGCACGACCGTGCGCAACCGCGGCCCCCAGCCGGTCACCGGCTACGAACTCGGCGACGTGATCCAGTGGGGCGCGTGCGAACGGTTCGCGCCCGGCTCCGGCGACGCCCGCGGCCGCCTCGACCTACCGTGGGTCGCGGGCGACTGCGGCGCGGTGAGCTACGGCTACGCGGCAGCGCGCGGGCGGCTCGGCGGTCCGCACGGGTCGTCGTGGAGCGATCCGGTCGTCGACACGGTCGACCTCGCCCCCGGCGCATCGTCGACCTACGAACGGTTCCTCATCGTCGGCGACGGCGGCGGCGTCGCGACGGTCGCGGGGCGCGCGCTCGCGCTGCGCGGCGAGCCGGTACGCCCCGTCGCCGGCACCGTGGTCGATCCGCGCGGTACGCCGGTCGCAGACGCGGTCGTCGAGGCCCTTCGCGACGGCGCACCGCACATGCGAGCGCGCAGCAACGCGCAAGGCGGGTTCGCGCTGCCGCTGGCGCCGAACGCCGATTACGAGTTGGTCGCGCATGCACCGGGACGCGTCGGCCGCCCGCGCAGCGTGTCGACCGCGGACCCGGTGGCGCCCATCGAACTGCTCGTGTCCGCGCAGTCGGTCGCGCGCGTGCGGGTGTCGCCGCGCGGCCCGGCCAAGATCACCGTGCTCGGGGTCGACGGGACGCCGGACCCGACCCTCGGCCCGCGCCATCGCGCCGCCGGTGCGGGCCGTGTGGCGATCACCCGCAACGGCGTCGTCGACATTCCACTCGTCCCCGGGCGCTATCGGTTCGTCGCGTCGCGCGGCATCGAATGGACGATCGATGCGCGGGAGGCCGCCGTCGCCAGCGGAGAAACCGTGGCCGTCGACCTGGCGATCGAACGGGCCGTCGCGACGCCGGGCTACCTCGCCGGCGACTTCCACCAGCACGCGCGCCCGTCCGGCGACGCGGCGGTGTCGCTCGACGACCGCGTGCTCACCAATCTCGCCGAGGGCGTCGAGATCCTCGGCGCCACCGACCACAACGCGATCACCGACTACGCCGCCGCGGTGGCGCGCGCCGGCGCGCGGGGCGCGATCGCGATCGTCACCGGCGTCGAGGCGACCAGCGAGTACTACGGCCACTTCAACGCCTTCCCGCTGCCGCTTGCCCCCGACGCCCCGCGCGGAGGCGCGCCCAACGCGGGACGCATGCGTCCCGGCGACATCTTCGACGCCGTCCGGGCCATCGCCCCCGGCGCGATCGTTCAGGTCAACCACCCGCGCGCCGCGGGGATCGGCTACTTCCGGCTGGCGGGCTTCGATGCGGATGCCGACCGTCCTCCGGCCGGGTTCCGGCTCGACTTCGACGCGATCGAGGTGCTCAACGGCAAGCGATTCGACGAGACCCCCGACGTGCTGCGCGACTGGTTCTGGCTGCTGCGCCACGGCCACCGGGTCACCGCAATGGGCAATTCGGACAGCCATTACGTCGTAGGCCAGGAGGTCGGCTATCCGCGCAGCTACGTCGGCGCCGGCACGGACGACCCGGGCCGCGTCACGCCCGACGCGGTGGTCGACGCGATTCGCCGCGGCGACGTCGTCGTCACCAACGGCCCGTATCTACGCGTCGAGGCCGGCGGGCGGTCCGCCGTAGGCCGCACGTTGCCGCCGGGGACGCCGGTGCGCGTCTCCGTCGACGCCGCTCCCTGGGTCCACGTCGACACGCTCACGCTGTACCGGGACGGGACAGAGTTCGAACGCATTCCAGTGGCGGCCGGCGCGCGCGTCGACCGTACGCTGCCGCCCGGCAGCTGGTACGTGTTCCTCGTGCGCGGCAGCCGGCCCCTCGATCCGGTCGCGCCGGGGGCGGTGCCGTTCGCGCTCGCCAACCCGGTGTGGATCGAACCGGCGCGGTGACGCGCGGGTTCCCAGTGCGCACCGCGGTCGTCTATCATGGAATCAACACCGCCGTATCGCCGGGAACC
Organism: Deltaproteobacteria bacterium; assembly: GCA_003696105.1. Taxonomy (NCBI): domain Bacteria; kingdom Pseudomonadati; phylum Myxococcota; class Myxococcia; species Deltaproteobacteria bacterium. The sequence continues at coordinate 7,872 of RFGE01000038.1, forward strand.
GATGCGGCCGGTCGCCCACCAGCCTCTCCGCCACCGTGCCTCCGCAGACGAAGTCCAAGTCCGCCCGTGCGGCGGCCGGCGATCTGACCGACGCCGACGTCGTCGCGGCGGTCGACGCCGTGCTCGCGGAGCGCGGCTACGACGGCCTCACCGTCCAGGCCGTCGCGGCGCGCGCCGGCGTGCGCGCGGCGGACCTGCGCGCACGGTTCCGCTCGCCGCACGACCTGTTCGACCTGGCGCTCGCCGCGTACTACGACCGCCACCGCACGGCGCTCGCGGCCGCGCTCGCGGCAGACGCGCCGCTTCGCGACCGCGTGCACCAACTCGTCGACGCGTGGCTCGACACGGTGGATGCCAACCCCACCTACGCGCGCATCGTCCAGGCGCAGCTCGCGACCGACGGCCGGCACGCGGAACGCATCCGCGAACACCTGCGCCGCGCGCTCGCGCCGATCGAAACGCTACTAGCCGAGGTCACGCCCGCCGACGGGCCGCTGGCCGCACGCCACTTCCACGTGAGCCTCGCCGGTGTCATCGCGAGCTACTTCACCTATACGCCGATCATCGGCACGCGCGCCTGGGGCAACAACCCGCTGTCGCCCGGAGCGCTGGCCGAGCGCCGCGCCCACGTTCACTGGATCGTGGACGTGTGGCTCGACGCGCTGACCCGGCGCTAGGTGGCCGCTGCGTATCGGCGCGCCAGCGAGGTTGCGAGCTGCGAGGCGAGGTTCGGCGCACGCCCGCAGCGCACGAGGGCGCGTATCAACACCGAAGGGCGCGAGGACGTACGCCGAACATCGCCCGCCGATCGCGACCGCAGTCAGGTGGCCATCCGCAACAGCCACCTGGGTGGCGCCTTCGCGCGCTCGGCTCGCACCGCGCGCGCTACGGGAATACCTGTCGCTGGACGTAGGCGGCGCGGATGCGCTCGAGCGCAGACGCATACGCTGCCGTCCGCGCCGTCACCTTGCGCTCGCGCGCCAGATCGAACACGCGATGGAAGGCCTTCTTGATCTTCTGCGCCAGCTTCGCGTCGACCTCTTCCAGTTCCCAGTGCTCGCTCTTTTTGTTCTGGACCCACTCGAAGTACGACACGATCACACCGCCGGAGTTGCACAGAATGTCCGGAATGACGTCGATCCCCTTGTCGTACAGCACCTTCTCGGCCTCGAGCGTGGTCGGTCCGTTGGCGGCTTCGGCGACGACGCGGACGTCGATGTCCGCGACGTTGTCCGCGCGAATCTGGTTTTCGAGCGCTGCCGGCACGAGGATGTCGGCCTTGATCTTGAACAGGTCCGACATCGGGATCTCCTCGGCCTCGGGGAACTCGGCCAGGTTGCGGTTGGTCTCGTAAAACTTGGCGAGGGCGAACGGATCGATGCCCTTGTCGTTGTAGATCGCCGTGCGGCTGTTGCACGTGGCCAGCAGTCGCGCGCCGTGTTGCGCCAGCAGGATCGACGTGTGCATTCCGGCGTTGCCGAACCCCTGCACGACGAAGCTCGCTCCGGAGAGGTCGAACTTGTTGCGCTTGGCCCACTGCTCGATGCAGAACACGACCCCCTGCCCGGTCGCCTTGTCGCGCCCCTCCGAGCCGCCGCACTCGAGCGTCTTGCCGGTGACGACGTGTTTCGTGTTGAACCGCTCCAGCGACGGGTTGGCGTTCATGTACGTGTCCATCATCCACACCATCGTCTGCGCGTTCGTGCCGACGTCCGGCGCGGGGATGTCGTACTCGGGGCCGATGTTGCTCGCGAGCGCGTGGATGAACCGGCGCGTGAGCCGCATCAGCTCGTCCTGGCTGTGCTGTTTCGGATCGAACTGCACGCCGCCCTTGCCGCCGCCGAACGGCAGGTGTGCCAGCGCGCACTTGAACGTCATCCACATCGCGAGCGCCTTGACCTCGTCGATGTGGACGTCCGGGTGGTAGCGCATGCCGCCCTTGTACGGGCCGAGGATGTTGTTGTGCTGGACCCGGTACCCCTTGAACAGCCGGTACTGTCCGTCGTCCATCCGCACGGGGAAGTGAATCATCACCTCGTTCTTCGGCTGGGACAGGATCGTTCGGATCCACGGCTCGAGGTCGATCAGGTCCGCGCCCGCCTCGAACTGAGCCACCGCGGTCTGATAGGGGTCGTAGTCGCCGGTGCGTGACATGAAGGCGATTTATCACGAGCCGGCCGCCGAAAGCGCGGCCGGCTCGTGCCTGCCGGCCTGGCGCGTTGCGTCATCGGCGCGTGCGCACCGGCGACGGCTGCCGTACCATGGGGCCGATGTCCGAGTGGTCACCGACGAGTTGGCGCGAAAAGCGCGCGCTGCAACAACCGGCCTATCCGGATGCGGCGGCCGTCGACCGCGTCGTCGCCGAAATCGCGAAGCTGCCGCCGCTGGTGACGTCGTGGGAGGTCGAGCAGCTCAAGAGCCTGCTGGCCCGAGCGGCCCGCGGGGATGCGTTCGTCCTCCAGGGCGGCGACTGCGCCGAGAGTTTCGACGAGTGCGACTCGTCCGCGATCGCGGCCAAGCTCAAGATCCTGCTCCAGATGAGCCTCGTGCTGATCCATGCGACGCACAAGCCGGTCGTCCGGATCGGCCGCATCGCGGGCCAGTACGCGAAGCCGCGCTCCAAGGACACGGAGACGCGCGACGGCGTCGAGCTGCCCAGCTATCGCGGCGACCTCGTCAACCGGTCGCCGTTCACCGCGGCCGACCGCACCCCGGATCCAACGCTGCTGTTGCGCGGCTACGAGCGCGCGGCGCTCACGCTCAACTTCATCCGCGCCCTGGCCGACGGCGGCTTCGCCGACCTGCACCACACCGAGTACTGGGACCTCGGCTTCGCGCGCGACGCACCGGCGCGCGCCGAATACGAGCAGTTGGTCGAGTCGATCCGCGACTCCCTCGTGTTCATGGAGACGGTGGCCGGCGTCCACATCGACGACATGCGGCGGGTCGACTTCTACACGAGCCACGAGGGGCTGTCGCTGCTGTACGAGCAGGCGCAGACACGGCGCGTGCCGCGCCGTGAAGGCTGGTACAACCTGTCGACCCATTTCCCGTGGATCGGCATGCGAACGGCGCAGGTAGACGGCGCGCATGTCGAGTTCTTCCGCGGCATTCGCAACCCGATCGCCGTCAAGATCGGGCCGGGCATGACCCGCGAGTGGCTCACCGAGCTGATCCGTGTGCTCAACCCGGACGACGAGCCGGGGAGGCTCACGTTGATCCACCGGCTCGGCGCCGACCGGGTCGAACACGCGCTGCCGCCGCTGATCGAGGCGGTTCAGGCGGCCGGTGCGACTGTCACGTGGCTGTGCGATCCGATGCACGGCAACACGGAGACGACCGCCGACGGGATCAAGACCCGCCGCTTCGACAACATCCTCGCCGAACTCGAGCGCTCGTTCGACGTCCACGCGCGATCCGGCACCGTCCTGGGCGGCGTCCACTTCGAACTCACCGGCGAGGATGTGACCGAATGCATCGGCGGCGCGCGCGGGCTGAGCGAGGCCGACCTCAAACGCGCCTACCGGTCGCAGGTCGACCCGCGGCTCAACTACGAGCAGTCGCTCGAAATGGCGCTGCGCATCGCGACGAAGCTCAAGGCGGCTCGCCGCGCCCGCGGCTGACCGCGCGCGGCCGCCGGCATCATTCCGCGGTCACCGGCAGCAGCATGCGCGCGAGCGCGTCCGGATCGCGCACCTTCTGGTCGCGCAACCAGGTCCGCGCGGCGGCGGCGGCGCGCGCGCCGGCCGCGTCGCCCGCGATCTGCCCACAGCGCAGGCGAGCGACCGCGGCGTGCAGCGACGTCCCCTGCCCCGCCAGGTCGTGCGCGGCCTTCGCCCACTCGCGGCCGGCGGCGGCGCGCGCGCCGTCGAGCGCGGCCGCACCGCCGCGCAGCATACCGGCCCACGGCGCCGCGACCGGAACCGGCACGCGGGCGAGCTGGCGGGCGACGCGGCGTGCGATCGCGGCGTCGCCGAGGGCGAGCGCCGCTCTTCCCTGCAGATACAACGTTTGCGCCGCCAACATCGGAAGCCGCAGCAGCCGCGCCCGCCGCGCCAGCGGCAGCGCCTGCGCGATCCAGCCGGCCGCGGCGCGCGCCTCGCCGGCGTACAACGCCACGTCGGCGCGCCCGAGCATGGCGAACCAGTGCTGCAGCTGAAATCCGGCGTCCGGGCTGTCCCACGACGCGAGCGCGGCCTCCAACTCGGCCCGCGCAACCTCGGCATCGCCGGCCAGCAGCCACACCAGGATGAACCGCGATCGCAAACTCACCGCGCCATACCGATCGCCGCGCACGTCGCACGCGGCGGCGGCGGCGCGCACGCGGCGCTCGAGGCCCCGCAGATCGCCGGCGAACAGCGCCGCCAGGCACGCGTAGAGCTCGACCGTGTCGACCTCCCAGCCGCCGGCGGCCAGCGCGCGGAATCCGGCCAGCGCCGCGTCGTGCCGGTCGAGCGCGGCGCGCCAGTCGTTGTCCACGAAGTAATGTACCGCGCCGTGCGCCCACTGGACGAGCGCGCGCGCGTGCAGGTCGTCCGCCGCGTCGGCCGCCGCCTCCGCGCGCGACAGCACCTGGCGCGCGCGCCGCCCCGCGCCCTGTGCCGCGAGGTGGCCCGCGTACATCGCGAGCCCCCGCGCGATGCGCGCCGGGTCGCCCAACCGCAACGCGAGCGCGAGGTGACGCGCCTGGAAGTCGGCCGCGCGCACCGTGTCGATCATCGACAGCCCGACGGCCGCGGACCAGCAGGCGTCGGCCCGGAGCCGATCCCGGTCGGACGTGCGCCGGCGCGGCCGCCAGGTCAGCCCGCGCGCGCGCAGCCACGCGCGCCGTGCAACCAGCGTCGCGAGCGCCGCGCGGCCGCCCCGCACGGGAGCCAGGCCGACGTCGCGCAGCACGTCGTCGAGCGCCGCGCGCCCTTCGCGGACGTAGCCGCCGCGGAGCAACTCCTCGGCGGCCCGGCGCAACAGGTCGATGCGCTCGGCGCCGGCGGCGCCGTCGGCCGCGCTGCGATACGCCCGCGCCGCGTCGGCCGGGCGCCCCGCGCAGCCGAGGCACTCGGCCAGCGCGAGCTGGATGCGGCGCTCCTCCTCGTCGGAGAACGAACCCAAGCGGACGGCCATGCGGTACAGCTCGGCCGCGCGATCGAACTGCAGGCTCGCGCGGGCGGCGTCGGCGCCGCGCAGCGCGTGATGGGCCGCGCGGTCGTGCACGCCGGCGGCAAAGTAGTGGCGCGCAAGCGCCAGATCGCCTCCCTCGCCCGTGCGGTCGAGCGCGACGGCGAGCGACCGATGCAGCTGCCGCAGGCGCTCCGCACCCGCCGCGCCGACGAACGCCTGCCGCACGCGATCGTGAAACGGCTCGACGATGTCCGCCGCGCCGGCCGCGACCACGAGGTCCGCTCGCTGGAGCCCTGCGAGGTCGGCGCGCACGTCGCGCACGCCGCGGCCGGTGCTGGCGGCCAGGACGCGCTCGGACACCGGCTCGCCCGCCGCGCAGACGAGTTCGACCAGCGCGCGGCAGTCGGCGCCGAGATCGCGCGCGCGCGCGTGCAGCACGTCGTCGAGCGCGACCGACAGCGACGCCCCCCGCCCCGATGCGCGCACGAAGGCGGCCAGCGCGCGCACGAAATACGGATTGCCGCCGGCCTCGGCGGCGATGGCGTCGGCGAGGTCCCGCGCGTCGCGCCCGAGCAGCCGCCGCGCGAGATCGGCCGCGTCCGCCAGCGCCAGCGGCGCCAGCTCGAGGGTGCGGACGTCGACCCCGAGATCGGCCGAGCCGGTGCCGCCGCCCGACCGCACCGCGAGCAACACGAGCACGCGCGGCGGCTCCGGCGGGCGCACGATCGCGGCGAGCGCGCGGCGAGTGTCCGCATCGAGCCACTGGGCGTCGTCGACGACGATCGCGAGCGGCGCGCGGCGTGCCGCGGCGGCCGCGACCGCGCGCACGGCCGCCAGCGCGCGCGCGGCGTGGGCCGGGTCGACCGGCGCGAGGCCTCCGGTACGCGGCGACCGCAGCCACGCCAACGCGGCGCCGTCGGCAACCGGATCGGCCGCCGCGCCGGCGAACGCGGCGATGTGCGCCAGCAGCGCGTCGAGCGCACTGGCCGCCAACGGCCCGCGCTCGTAGCACCGCAGCCACCACACCGCGGCCCCGCGCGCCGCCCAACGGCGCGCCGCGCAGTCGGCCAGCGCGGTCTTGCCGATGCCGGACGGCCCGCGAATCTCGACGACCACGGCGCCATCGCGCGCGGCGCGCGCCGCGCGCTCGAGCGCGCGCAACGGCTCGTCGCGGCCGATCAGCTCGTCGGGCGCGCCGCTCACGGCCGCCCCCACACCGGCTTCTCGGGCGGCGGCGGCGACGGCGTTGCGGTCACGGGGCGTGTCACGATCGTGGCGCGGCGCACGGGTCCGGCACCCGCCGATTATCGCGCAGTCGCGATGGCGCGGCCGTTCGCCGGTCGAAAACTTGCGCGCTCCGACGAGGACGCCGACAGTGGATCCCGTGTTGCGCTGGGTGGTCTGCGCGGCGGCGCTGTCGGCCGCGGTCGGCGCCGGATCGCGGACCGCCGTGGCCGACGGCGGCCCGGCGGCGCCGCTCGGCCGCGCCGCGGTCCGCGCGACCGCCACCGGCCGCGGCGCCACCGCCGACAGCGTCGTGCTGCGCGGCCGCCGGGTGTGGACGGGCCGTCCCGGCGAGCGCGTCGTCAGCCGCATCGCGCCGTCGGCGCGGGGCGACGCCCTCGCGTTCGCCGTCCGCGGTCCGGGCGGCGCGGTCGCGCTGTGCGTCGTGCTCGTCGGTGAGGGCGCCCCGCCCCACGTCATGCGCTTCCCGGTGCCGGAGCGCGCGCGGCCGCGGCGCGGGCACGCGGTCACGTGGCTCGGCAGCCGCCGCGTCGCCTACGGTCCATCCGAACTGCAACCGGCTGTCGTCGCGTCGTGGCGCTTGCGCTAAGCTGCTGCCATGTCGAAAGCCAAGGTGGCGGTGCTGCGCGTGTCTCCCGACACGATCCTCGACGATGTCGACCGACTGTGCGAGCTGGCGGACATCCGACGAGCGCTCGATGCGTCGGCGCAAACCATCCTCAAAGACAACATCTCGTGGCACTACCCGTTCCCGGCGGCCAACACGACCCCGTGGCAGCTCGAGGGGACGATTCGCGCGCTGCGCGCGCGGGGCTTCGACGATCTCGTCTGCGTTCAAAACAAGACCGTCGTCACAGACGCGTTCAAGGGCGAAGACCTCAACGGCTACGTCCCGATCTTCGAGGCCTACGGCGTGCCCGTCCGCTATAACTTCAAGCCCGAGGACATGACGTGGTCCGCGTATCGGCCGCGCGCGAAGATGAACGTGCTCGACCGCATCTTCCCCGACGGCATTCTGATCCCGGACGATTTCCACGGCCGCAATGTCGTCCACCTGCCGACCGTCAAGTGCCACATCTACACGACGACGACCGGCGCCATGAAAAACGCCTTCGGCGGGCTGTTGAACACCAAGCGCCATTACACGCACTCGTGGATCCACGAGACGCTCGTCGACCTGCTCGCGATCCAAAAGGAGATTCACACCGGCCTGTTCGCAGTGATGGACGGGACGACCGCCGGCGACGGCCCCGGTCCGCGCACGATGCGCCCCCACGTGAAAAACGTGATGCTCGCGTCGGCCGACCAGGTCGCGATCGACGCGGTCGCGGCGGCGATGATGGGATTCGATCCGATGGACATCGGCTACATCCGGCTGGCCGACGAGCAAGGGCTCGGGCACGGCCGCCGCGATCAGATCGAGGTGGTCGGCGACGTCGATGCGGCCGACGAGAGGTGGGGCTTCTCGGTGGGCGACAACGGCGCGTCGCTCGTCGGCGACCTGCTGTGGTTCGGCCCGCTCAAGCGCATCCAGAAGCTGTTCTTCCACACGCCGCTGGTGAACGTGTTCGTGATGGGCAGCGAGGTCTACCACGACTACTACCGGTGGCCGCTGAAGGACCGCCGGGTGTTCGAGGCGTGGAAGCGCGATACGGCGTGGGGACAGCTGTTCGACTACTACCGGGCGCACGGCACCCTGCGAGCGCACGATCGCGCCGCGTAGCCGCGCGTCACACCGCGTGCTGTTTGACCAGTTGGTCGCGCAATAAATCGATCGCGCGCGCGTGCAGCCGCGACGACCAGCTCTTGGACAGACCGAGTTCCTTGCCCGCGTCCTGCAGCGTCTTGCCCTCGTAGTAGTGCTTGCGCAAGAAATGGGCCTCGCGCTCCGGCAGCGCGTCGATCGCCCGGGCAATCTCTTGCCGCAGCTCGCGCAGCGCGACCACGTCCTCCGCCGACAGGCCGAGCGCCTCGGGTTCGCGGCCTTCGGCCAGGCGCGCGTCGAGGCTGGTGACGAACACCGTCGCCATCCCCGCGACCGCCTCGTACACGGCCCGCAGGTCCTCCTCGACGCCGCCCGCGGACGCCGGCGCGCCCGGCGTCCGCCGCGCCGCGTCGGCGTCGGCAAGAGCGGACAGGTAGTCGTCCGCCTCGCGCTGCGCTCGCAACTTGTCGTACTCCGTGCGCGGAATGTGGGCCATGGACCGCACGCCGTCGTAGATCGCACCCCGGATGCGGTAGTAGGCGAACGTGCGGAACGACGCGCCGCGATCGGGATCGAATCGATCGGCCGCCTCGAGCAGCCCGGCCGTGCCGAGCGCGATGAGGTCGTCCATCTCGACGTGGCGCCCGACTTTCCGGTACACCTGAGACGCGGTCGTGCGCACGAGATCCATGTGCTCGTCCACCAGCTTGTTGCGCACGTCGCCCTGAGCCACGCCCCGACGATACAACGATGGCCGCCTTCACCCAACTCGAGGACCGCGACGTTCGCGCGCTCGCCGCAAAGTTCCACCTCGGCGCCGTGCGCGACTGGGCGCCGATCGCGGCCGGCACGGTCAACAGCAACTTCCGCATCGACACCGCCCGCGGCCGGTTTTTCCTGCGCATCAACGAGGGCAAGACCGAGGCGGACGTCCGCTACGAGGCCGACCTGGTCGACGCGCTCGCCGCCGCCGGGGTGCCGACCCCGCGGCCGCTGCGCGCCGGCGGCCGGCCCTACGCCCGGCACGGCAACCAGTTCGCCAGCGCGTTCGCGTGGGTCCAGGGCGTGCACCGATGCCAGGCCGGCGTCACGCCGGAGGACGCCTATCGGGTCGGCGCCGCCCTCGGCCGGCTGCACCGGGCCGGAGCGCCGCTCGCAGCGCGGTTCGACCGCCCGGGGATCTACACGTACGCCCACATCTGCGACCGGGTCGCCGCGATCCGTGCGGTTGGCGCACCCGAGCTGGCCGACGCCGAGGCGATGCTCGCGGACGAGATCGCGTGGCTCGACGACCGGGCCGACGTGCGCGCCGCCGCACCGCGCGGCGTGATCCACGGCGACCTGTTTCGAGACAACGTGCTGTGGGACGGCCGAGACCTCGCGGCGCTGCTGGACTTCGAGCAGGCGTGCACCGGCTCGCTGACCTACGACCTCGCCGTCGCGATCAACGCGTGGTGTTACGGCGACACATTCTCGCCCGCGCTGATCGCCGCGGTCGTGGCCGGCTACCACCGCGAGCGGCCGCTGACCGCCGCCGACCGCGACGCCCTCTACGTCGAATGCCGGGCGGCCGCGATGCGTTTCGCAGTGACGCGCATCACCGACATCCACCTGCGCGACACCACGGCCACCAAGGACTTCCGACGCTATCTCGAACGGCTCGCGCGCTGGCGATCACTCGGGCGGTCCGGCCTGGCTCGCCAGGCGGGTCTGGACCTGCTCTAGGTACTCGCGCAGGGCCGCCCGGTCGTCGTCCGTGAGGTCGACCCACTTGATGCCCATGTCCTGCGGTTCCTCCCGGTTGCACCATACGACCTCGCCCTGCAGCGACAGCTGCTTGCCCAGGTCGGGAAAGTTGACGACGACGTCGACCCGGGTGCCGACGTCTTCGACCGACGGCGTCCGAATGCAGATGCCGCCGAGCGACACGTTCTGGATCGCGTGGTACAGCAACACGTCGGTGCCCGCGTAGTCGACGTAGGCGTTGACCTCGAACCGCGGATGCGCGCGCGCGTGATCGGACACGTTGGCCTCCCCCGAAGCTCCTTGGCTGAGGATGCCTCACGACGCTCGTTTCTTCAAGGGGTTGCGCGGCGCCGCGGCGGAGCCGTTGACAACGCGGCCGCGGCCGCGGAATACGATGCGGCCGCCGGGCGTAGACACTGCGCCCCCGATTGCGAGAGGCTCACCTACCCATGCGACGGACTCTGTTGGCCATGCTCGTGCTCGCCGCCGCGGCCTGCGGCGGCGGTGTGCGCACCATCCAGGGCACCGAGGTGCCCGACACGCCGGACAACCGGGCGATCATCGCGACGATCGAGAAGTATCGGCTCGCGGTCGAGCGGAAAGACGCCCCCGCCCTCGTGATGCTGGCGTCCCGCGACTACTGGGAGGACGGCGGCACGCCGTCGGGCGCCGACGACTACGGCTACGCCGGGCTCAAGCAGGTGCTCGCGACCCGGTTCCAGCAAGCCGACGAGATCCGCTACTCGATCCACTACCTGCGGATCCGCCGGCACCGCGACCAGGCGTTCGTGGAAGCCCACGTCCACGCGAGTTGGACGGTCAAGGACGCCCGCGGCGAGGTCGTCCGGCGCGACAAAAAGAGCCAGGAGCAGTTCGTCCTGCGCTACGAGGGCGACCGCTGGAAGTTCCTCAGCGGGATGTGACCGCCGGGGTGTGACCGCCGGGCCGCGCCCCGGCCGCGCTGCCGCCGTCACGGCAGACGACCGGTTCGACGCCAGCGAATGCGGGCGAGCCAATCGCGCGCGGCCAGGCGCCGGCTGGCCGACTCGCCCGCGGCACCGAGGATCGCCGCCGCCCGCTCCACCGCGGCGTCGTCGCCGGTGCGGTACGCGGCAACCGCGAGCAGCTCCGCGGCCTTGCGGCGCACGAGCGGATGGAGCGGCCGGTCGAGTGCCCGGCCGAGCGCGGCGGCCGCGTCGGCCCAGGCGTCGTGGCGGAACAGCTGGAACCCGACGAGGTAGTGCGCCAGCCCCGCCGCCGGTTCGGCGGCCGCCGCGGCCGCGGCCCGCGCCACCGTCACCACCGCATCGAAACGCCGGTCGTGCGGGTGGTCCCAGAAATACGCGCGCAGCGCGGGTCCGGCCGGCCCGGCGTGGTCGACCGCTTCGCGGCGGGCCGCGACCTGACGGCGCAAGTCGTCGTCGGCCGGCAACGCCGCGGCCGCGGCCAGCTCCCGCCGCACGTCGTCCCACCGGCCGTCGCGCCCGGCCAGGTCGGCGAGCGCCACGAGCGCCTCGACCCGCGCGGTCGGCGGCGCCGCGCCGTCGTCCGCGATCGCGCGCAGCTCGGCGGCCGCCTCCGCCGGACGGCGGTCTCGCAGCAACAGCTCCGCCAACTCCATGCGATAACGCGGCTCGTCCGGCGCGTCGCGGCACACGCGCCGCGCCAGCGCGATCGCGTCGGCCCGCCGGCCGCTCGCCGCGAGTTGCGCCATCCGTTCGCGCCGCCGCGCAATCGCGTGCGGGCACGGCCGCTCGAACACCGAGCGCCGCGTGAACCGCTCGCGCGCGGCCTCGGCGACGCCGTCTGGAAGTTCGATGGTTCGCAGGTAGGCGCGCCACTCGGCGGCGAGCGCGCCGAGCGTGCGCCCGTAGGCCGCGGCGAAGTCGCCGCCGGACGCATACAGCGCGCGGAACCGCGCGGGACCGTAGCGATCGAGCAGGTAGTGCAGAAACGACCCGGCGGTGGTGTAGCTGCGGGCGGGTGCGAACGCGAAGAATCCGACGCCGAGCAGGCGCTCGACCGGTGGCTCGACGCCGAGCACTTGCATCGCGCGGACGTTCTCGTCCGGAGTGAGGTCGCCGCGGTGGCCCGGCCAGTCGGCGGCCACGGCCGCGCCCTCGATCAAGCCGGCGTTGAACCGCACCGGCAGCCCGAACACCGCGCGCGCGCTCACGCCGAAGATCGGATCGCCGAACGACCCCGCGACGACGTGCGCGATCTCGTGGCGCAGCACCGGGTGCGGAAACGGCCGGTGATCGACAAAGATCTGTCGCGCCCACGGCTTGGCCATGTGAACGCGCTCGGCGCCGAACAGCCGCCGCTTTTGATCGGCGTCGCGAAAGTAGTACGACACGATCTTGGCACCGCCGGGCCGCAGACCGAACGCGCGCACGACCTGCGCGTAGCGGAACTCGTGATCCTCGGCGATCAGCGCGATGTCGCGCTCGATGTCGCCGCCGAGCGGGTAGTAGATGACGAAGTGATCCGTTTCGTACCGGCCGCCGAGTTCGGCGCGAATCGCGTCGTCGTCGATCCGAAACCCGAGCTCGCCGCCGCGCGCGGCCAACAGAATCGCCACGGCGGCCGCGGCCGCCGCCGTGGCGATTGGCCGCCGGCGCGGGCCGGCCGGCCGCCGCGACCGCGACGCGATCCGCGCCGACAGGGTTGGCACGTCGACCACCGCCGCGACCGCCGCGGCCGCCGCGACCGCGACCGCCGCATGAAACGCGCGCGCCCAGTAGAACGCGGCGGTCAAGTCGATCCGCTCGTCGTACAGGTTGCCGGGGAAGTAGCCGCCGAACGCGCCGTACGCGAACACCGGCGGCTCACGGTACACGCGCCACAGCGCCGCCGCCCACGACGCGACCACGATCGCGAACGGCGCGGCCGCGGCGCCGCGGCGCGCGCCGACGGCGACCGCGGCGACCGCGCCGGCCGCTACGCCGGCGAGGCCGGAGCCGACCGCGAGGCCCGCGTACGCCTCGAGTCCGAACGCGAGGTCGCAGTTGCGCACGCGCAGCGCGTTGAGCAGCAACAGCACCGCCGGCGGAACGAGCAACGCCCCCTCGACGGCGGCGGCCCGCGCGATCACCCCGGCCACCGCGCGCCCCGGAGCGAGAGCGTGATCGAGGCGGCGCGCCGGCGTGGCCCGCGCACGCCGGACGAGCGCCGCACCGAGGTCGGCGCCCGCGACGCTGGCCACCAGTGCCATGACGAACGACGACGGATACGCCAACCGGTCCAGCAGCGGCGTGAGCGCACACAGGATCGCGACCGCGACGTGCACCGCCGCCCACAGCTTGACGCGGCGCGACCGCATCAGCGCGCGCGCCGCCGCGTCCAACCTAGCCGACATGCTCCACGTTGTCGCACGCGGCGCGGCGTCGCGCGAAGAACCGCCCAGTCGACATCGCCGGGCATCTTGACATAGAGTCGGAGCTCGGATGACGGACGGCGCCGACGAAAACGACGGGAGGCAGGCCGCCGGCGCCGAGGACGACCGGCGGGGCGATCCTCGCCAGCCGATCGAACTGAAGGTCGAGTACAAACGCCTCAACAAGTTCTTCGCCGACTACACGAAGAACATCTGCAAGGGCGGTACGTTCATTCGCACGGCGAAGCCGCTCGACGTCGGCACCCAGTTCGTGTTCAAGCTGTACGTCCCCAAGCTGGACGAGCCGCTGCGCCTGCACGGCGAGGTCAAGTGGATCGTGCGCGCCGAGGACATCGACATGTCGCTTCCGCCCGAACGCCGGCCGGAGCCGGGCATGGGCATCCGCTTTTTGTACGCGGACGAGCGCGAGCGCGACCGGCTCGAATCCGTCGTGGAACGCCTGATGGTCGACAGCCTCGGTCGGTTGTTGTCGTCCAAGCTCCTGGGCAAAACGGGGCCGCGCGGTGACGGGCCCAAGTGACACGGCGTGCGCCCCAACGTGAACCGCGCGCTCCGCTACCTGGCGCCCAACCTGATCACCGCGACCGGGATCGTGTTCGGCCTGGCTTCGATCGAAGCATCTCACGCCGGGCGCTACCGGGACGCCGCGTGGTTCGTCATCTGGGCCGTGCTCACCGATCGGCTCGACGGCCTGGTCGCGCGACTCGTGCGCGGCACCAGCGAACTCGGCGTGCAGCTCGACTCGCTCGCCGACCTGATCGCATTTGGCATCGCACCCGCGTTCTTGATCTACGCATCGATCGGCGGCAGCGAGCGGCTGGCGTTTCACGACGGGACCGGCCGCGCTGCGCTCGCTGCCGGCGCCGTGTGCTGGGTGCTCGGCGCGAGCTTCCGGCTCGCGCGCTACAACATCACGACCGAAGACGAGGGCAAGCCGCGCGTGTTCTTCGGCGTGCCGACGACGCTGGCGGCCGGCACGACCACGATCTGGTACCTCGTTTTGCTCAAGTACGCGCCGGCCAGTGGGCCAATCCCGGCGCCCGCCACCGGCGAGGTCCACCTGCTCGGCACCTGGTCCACGCCCGACGGCGCATGGACGGCGTTCCCGATCGCGCTGTACGCGGGCGCCTTCCTGATGGCGTCCAACCTGCGCATCCCGAAGCTCGGCCTCGCTCGGTCGCGCTGGGCCACGGCGTTTTTGTCCGTCAACGTCGTCCTCGGCTACGCATGCGGCATGCTGCGCGCCTACCCGGACTTCATGTTTTGGATGCCGACCGCGTGGCTGTCGATCTTCCTGGTGTGGGGGCAGCTGTCGCCCGCCGCCCGCGCGATGAAGCCGCCGCCGATCTTTCCGCCGGTCGATCCGCCGCCGGGCCGCGAGCCGCTCCGGCCAGAGGACGACCTGCTCGAAGACGCGGACCTGCGCGACGACGACCTCCAGTTCTGACCGCGCGCCGCGCGTCACGGCACGGGCGGCGTGTACAGCTCGACCACCTCCACCGGCCGCCCGTCGGCACCGACGCCGCCGGCCACCACGACCTGGTCGTTTCCGAGCGCGACCGCCGTGGCCCCGGTCCGTGGAACGACCAGCGGTACGCTCGCCAGCGGCTCGAGCGTGTCGGCGTCGACCACCTCGGCATCGCCGAGCACGCCGCCGGCGCCGTCGGTGCCGCCGGCGACGACGACGAGGCCGCCGGCCCGGGCGACCGCCGCATCGGCGCGCGGCGTCGCCAGCGCGCCGGCGACTGCGTCGAAGGCGCGGTCGCCGCGGCGATAGCGCGCAAGCGCCGCAACCGGCGCGCCGTCCGGCCCGCGACCGCCGACCACGAGGGCATCGCCGTTCGGCAGGGCGACGACCGCATGGCCGGTGCGCCGAAGGCCCTCCGGCGCGTCCGGCAAGTCGCGGAACGCGCCGCCCGACAACACCGCGGCACCCGCCGTGCCCACGCCGGCGCCGACCACGAGGACCTCCGCGTCGCCGGCGTCGGACACGGCCAACAGCGCCGGTACGCCGTCGAGCGGGGGCGCGCCGTCGACCGCAGTCGCTCGCCCTCGGCCGCCGTCGAGCAGCACCGGCGGCACGCCCGCGACCAGGAACGTCTCGCTGCCGGCGAGCGCGATGCGGTCGCCGGTGCGCGCGAGCGCGGGATCGCTGTCGAGTTCGACGTACCGACCGGCCGGCGGCACGTCCGTCGCGAACCGCCAGAAGGTCGCGGTCGGCTCCCCGTCGGGCCCCTCGCCGCCGAACAGGTAGACGAACTGCCGCAGGCCGGCCGCCGCCGCGATCGCCGCGCGCGGCTCGGGCAGCGGGTCGCCGACCTGCAGGTCGTGAAAGTAGGCATTGTAGATCGCCAGCGAGTCGACCGGCGCGCCGTCCGCGTCGCGCCCGCCCGCCCACAGCGCGCCGAACGGCAACGCGGCCGCGCCGATGTCCGTGCGCGCCGGCGCCAGCGCGACCGGCGCCTCGGACCACCCGTGCGGCGGCGCGACGTACACCGTCACGCGGGCGTCGATCGCGGACATCGGCAACACCGGCGTCTGCCCCCAGACCACCACGTCGCCGGCCGCGTCCAATCCCTCGAACGCGACGCGGGCGGCCTGCCCGCGCGCGTCGACCTCGAGCGACAGCGCAAACCCGCCGTCGGGGCCGCGCGCCGACTCGACCACGGTGACCGGATCGGTGAGCGTCAGCCGCACGCGGTCGACGCCCGCGAGCGGATCCACCCCGGGCGCGGCGACCAGATCGATGTCGATGGTGCCGGTCGCGCCCTGGCACGCGCACAGCGCGACGGCGAGCCACGCCGCCCGCCGCGCCGTCACGCGAGCGCCTCCACCGCCGCCCGCGCGCAGCCGACGACGCGCACGGTCTTGCGCCGACCCGTTGCACCAGCAACGATCTCGACGTTTCGCTTCGGTACGCCGAGCGCCCGCGCTAGCGCGGCGATGACCGCCGCGTTGGCCGCGCCGTCCACCGGCGGCGCGGTGACGGCGACCTTGAGCCGATCGCCGCACACCGGCCCCACCTTGGCCCGCGATGCCCGCGGTTGCACGAGCACGTCGAACCGCCAGCCGTCGCCGTCCGCGCGCACCGCCCACATCGCGTCACTTGGGCGGCAGCGCGGCGCGACCGAGTTCCCGCGCGCGCAGCGTCGCCGCCTCGACCGCGTTGATCAGCGTCGTGCGCAGGCCGCCGGCTTCCAGCGTCGCCAGTCCGGCGATCGCGGTGCCGCCCGGCGACGTCACCATGTCCTTGAGGCGCCCCGGGTGCTCGTCGGTGTCGAGCAGCAACTTCGCGGCTCCCATCACGGTCTGCGCGGCGAGGCGCTGGGCCGTGCGGCGCGACAGGCCCATCTTGACCCCGCCGTCGGCAAGCGCGTCGAGCACGAGGAAGATGTAGGCCGGACCGCTGCCCGACAACCCGGTGACGGCGTCGAGCTGGCTCTCTTCGAGTACGACCGTGAGGCCCACCGCGTCGAACAAAAATCGCGCGGTTTCGACGTCCTCGTCCGTCGCGTGCTCGCCGGGCGCGATCGCCGTCGCACCCGCGCCCACCAGCGCCGGCGTGTTGGGCATCGCGCGAACGACGTGGGTCTCCGCGCGCAGCAGGTGCTCGATTGCCGCCGTCGGCACCCCGGCCGCGATCGACACGACGAGCGTGCCCTCGCGCATGTCGCTCGCAATCTCGCGGACCACGCGGTCGAGAATCTGCGGCTTGACGCTGAGGACGACGATATCGCTGCGCCGCACCAGTTCGACGTTGTCCGTCGTCGCGAACACGCCGTAGCGCGCGCGCAACTCATCGACGCGCTCGCCGCGCGGCGCGGAGCCGCCGATCCGCTCGGGCGAGATCCCCGCCGCCAGCAGACCGCGCAGCAACGCCTCGGCCATGTTGCCGCAGCCGACAAATCCGATCGTCTTTCCGGTTTTCACCACGCGGCTATCCTATGACGAAATCCTCGCGCTCGACCGGTGCGCGCCCGTCGAACCGGGCCAGGCTGCACCGGTCGAAGATGTCGTGCCGGGCGCCGCCGGTGAGCAGCTCCGCGTACCGCACGCCGATGACCGGCGCCATCATGAACCCGTGCCCGCCAAACCCGCTGCACAGAAACAAGCCGGGCACGCCGGGCGCCTCGCCCAGGATCGGCTGGCCGTCGTCGGTCATGTCGTACGGACCCGCCCACTGTCGCAGGATCTTGATCTCGGACAGCCCCGGCATCAGCCGCACGAGCTCGCGCGCATACGTCGCGAGGAACTTGAGCCGGGAGCCCATCGCGATCGTGGGCCGCTCGCCGGTGAGCGATACGCCACCGACGATCTCGCCGCGCATCGACTGACTGCAGTACAACCCGGTTGCGAGGTCGGACACCATCGGCCCGAGAAACGGCTTGAGCGGCTCCGACGAGCAGATCTCGTGGCGAACCGGATAGGTCGGCAGGTCGACGCCGACCATGCGCGCGACCGCGGGCGACCACGCCCCCGCCGCGTTGACGACGCGCCGCGCGCGCACCGCGCCGCGCGGAGTGTGCAGCGCGAATCCACCGGGTTCCACGTCGATGCGGTCGACCGGCGTGTGCGTGTACACGCGCGCGCCGAGGCGCGCGGCGCCCTGGGCGTAGCCCCACAGAAACGGCCACGGGAACAGGATGCCGTCGGTCGGGTTGAACGCCGCGCCGAGCACGCCGCGCGTGTCGAGCTGCGGCACGATGTCGCGCGCCTCGTCGGCGTCGATCATGCGGGTATCGACGCCGCAGCGGTTTTGCAGCGCGACGTTGCGCTCGAGCCGCTCCAGATCGCGCCGCCGGCGCGCGAGGAACAGGTAGCCGCCCTGGCGGAACCAGATGTTGACGCCCATCTCCTTGGCGAAGCCCCGGCACAGCGCGACCGACTCCTGCATCAGGCGGATGTTGATCTCGGTGGACCACTGCTGGCGAATACCGCCGCCGTTGCGTCCCGACGCGCCGCCCGCGAGGTAGCCGCGATCGATCACGACGACGTCCGTGAGGCCGCGCTTGCACAGGTTGTACGCGATCGACAGCCCCATCACGCCCGCGCCGACGATCGCGACCTCCGCGCGGTCCGGAAGCGGCGCGCCGCGCGGCATGACACCGGGCGGCTGCGCGCGGCGACTCACGGCTCCTCCGGGGCGGCGTCGACCGGATAGCACGCGGCCGGATCGCGCACGAGCAGCTTCAACGGCACCGGTTCGATCGGCGGCCGGCTGGTGAACGGGGCGATGTCCGCGGCCGCCCGGCCGCTGCGCTCGGCCAGCAGGCGGGCGATCAGCGCGTGGCACTCCTTGCCCTGGCACGGGCCGGTGCCGAACCCGGTGTAGCGCTTGACCTCCTCGATGTCGTCGTAGCCGCGGGCGAGAGCGTGGTCGATGTCGGCCAGCGTCACGTCCTCGCACCGGCACACGATGATCTTTCCCTTGCGCGTCATGCGAGAGCCTCCCGCGCGGCCGTCGCCCCCGCGCGCTCGCCCTGGTCGGCGGCGGCGCGCGGACCGACGAACCCGCACACGTCGCCGCACGCGAACACGCCGGCGACCGACGTGCGCCCGTCGGCGTCGACCTCGACCGCGAACCCGCCGCGCGCCGGGTCGAATCGGACGGCGCAGCCGTGCTGGCGCGGCGCCTCGGACGCCGGCGACGGCGTATCCCATACGGCGACCAGGTCGCACGGTACGCGGTCGACCCGGCCGCCGCGGTCGACATCGACGGCCTTGACCCACACGCGCCCGCGCACCCCGACCACGCGCGCGTCGTCGCCGTCGACCTCGACGACGTCGCTGCCGGCGCCGCGAAGCGCCGCCGCGAGCGCCGCGGGATAGTCGCCGCGCCCGACGACCACGGCCCGCGTCCCGGCGACCACTCGGTGGCGCACCAGCAGCCGGCCGACCGCGCGCGCGGCCATCACGCCCGGCCGATCGTTGTTGACGAACAACTGGTTGATCGCGTAACCACCCGTCGCGTAGACGTAGCGGCGGGCGCGCACGCGCGTGAGCCGCTCGGGGGACGCCACCGCGAGCAGCCCGCCGTCGTCCTCGGGATAGAACGCGACGGCGGTCGACCGCGACGCGAAGCGCACACCGGCCCGCCGCGCCGCGTCGACGCGAGCCTCGACCGCCGCGCGGCCGGCCCGCGGATCGGCCCATTCACTGCCGCCGGCGACGTCGTGCTCGTCCACCAACAGGACGTCGGCCCCGGCCGCCGCCGCCGCCGTCGCCGCGGCGAGCCCCGCGGGGCCGGCACCGACGACCGCGACGTCCGGTTCGTCGACGGCCGGCTCGGGAAACGCCGGCGCCGGACGGTCGGGCAGCTCGCCGAGGCCGCCGAGCTGACGAACCATCCGGTTGACGACGGAGTTGAGCACGCGAGAGCCGGTCATCAGGGTGTGGTGGTCCATCCCCTGGGGAAACAGCCAGTCGACGGCACCGAGCACGTCGAGGTCGGGCGAGGGGTAGGCGTTTTGCCCCGCGACCTCCATGCCGTCGCGGCACGGCTCCATGCACGCGCGCACGTTCGGCACCCCGTCGACGCGCATCAGGCACGCGCCGCAATGGCCCTCGAGACAGAAGAACCCGCGCGGGCGGTGGTACTTGAGCGAGCGCGACAGCACGCGCACGTCGCTCGCGGACAGCGCGACGGCCACGCTGTCGCCGGCGTAGGCGCGCACCGGGCGGCCGTCACAACGGAGGTCGATCGGGCGGGCGTCCTCGGCCAGGGGAAGGCGTTTCACGGCCGGCGTACTGTATCCCGAATGACCGCGGCGCACGTCGCGCCCGCGGCGGATCGCGCGAGCCGCGATCGCCGGCTGAGCAGTTGTCGCGCGTCGCGGGAATCGAGTAAGGTGCGGGCTCAGAGGGCCGGGGTCGGCACTCGGGGAGCAACCACCATGTCGCAAGCCACCAGGCCGTGTCCGTATTGCGGCGCTGCCGTACTCGCCGCGGCCCAGCACTGCGGGACGTGCGGCAGGCCCGTGCCGCCGGCGCCGGGCGGATCCGGCGGTCCAGCCAAGACGATCTTCGGCGTGGCGCCGCCGACCATCCAGCCTCCGGGCGGAGCGCCGGCCGCGCCGCCGCAGCAGCCGGGCCCACAGCAGCCGGCCGCGCCGCCGCAGCAGCAGCCCGCCCCGCCGCAACCCGGAGTC